>JAJBVU010000272.1 GCA_020859645.1 Eubacterium sp.
GAATAAAATAGGCTTGTTTTGCGATATTTAAGCATTTACGGTTTAAAGAAAAGGCGATGTTTAAAAATGATTTACAAACTGGGAAGTCAACTTCAGGAGACTGATTTGGAAACAATAATTGAAGAAGAAGCCTCTGCGGTTATTATTACAAACGAAAGGGAATATCCTTATATTGCGGAAAGGCTTAAAATTCAGGCTGAAGCGGATATTTCACTTTCGGAAATATTTTTCTGCAAGCTTGAAAGCCAGCCCGACTGTCTTTACGGAACACTTTCCATACCTCTCCTTTTGGATATTTTGGGTCAGAAATATCAAATTGCCTACATAGTTACTCCCAAATATGTGGTTTTGATCGACAACGGAACATTTTCACTTCGGCTTGTAAACAGAATAAGAACAAGAAAGGTTCACCAAGGTGAAACAAGAGAAAGATTTTTATCTAATTTTATAGCAGAATTTATTTCAAGAGACGCCGAGATTTTGGAAACCTATGAAAATACCCTTATGGAAATGGAGGACGAAGCCTCTAAGGGCGTTTCAGAGCATTTTCAAAGCCGACTTCAGCCTGTGAGAAAACAGCTTTTGACCTTAAGAAGCTATTATGACCAGCTTATGGATATGTCACGTGAATTGGAAGAAAACGAGGACCGCTACTTTGCCCGAAAGCAGCTTAAATATTTCGGCACAGCCGCCGACAGAGCGGAACGCCTTAAAGACAGAACAGGCTATCTTTTGGAATATGCAAGACAGGTCAGAGATGCTTATCAGGCGCTGATTGACGCAAAGCAAAATGAAAACATGAAGTTTCTGACAATCATTTCAACCATATTCTTCCCCCTGACACTGATTACGGGCTGGTACGGTATGAATTTCGAAAACATGCCCGAGCTTAAAACGGGCTATCCGGCAATAATTTTGGTAAGCCTTGCAGTAATTATTATATGTCTGCTTATTTTTAAAAAGAAAAAGATATTGTAATATATAATTATAAAATGCTTATAAAGATACAGCGGAAAGGCAAGTCTTTACACTAAGGATATACCTATTCCGAAAAGAATAAGTGCGGCGCAGCCGAGCCTCTTTTTTATATTCTGCTCCTTAAACAAAAGCTTTCCTCCCAAAATCGACACAAAGCAGGCTGACTGCTTTATAAGCGTCATAGCTGAAACACTGCTGTCCGGGTCGGCGTTTGCAATAAAAAGAGCCTTGTCGCCTATAACCAGTGTTAAGGCAATGAGAACAATCCAATAATTCTTTATTACTGACTTAAGTGAAATTTTCGTCCTTGTAATCAATATGTAAGCGCCGTAAAACAGCAGCATTTGAAGCATAAACCAAAACTGCAGTGCGCCGCTTTCCATATGCTTCATTAAAACCTTATCCATAACACCGCTTGAAGCGTTTAAAACACAGGAGACTATGGCAAGAGCCACAAATAAGGGCTTAGCCCTTTCCCCCTTTTCGTTTTTGCTGTAATTAACCAAAATAAGCCCTATAAGGACTATGGCAAGCCCCACAATTTGGGTTATACTCAGGCTCTCGTTCAAAAAAATCAAAGCCATAAAGGTTGAAAAAAGAACTCCCGACAAATCCAAAACTCCGTAAAGGCTTACGGGAATTTTTTTAATGGCATTAAAGCCCAAAATCCAAGCGGAAAAAACGAAAAATGTTTTAAGGGTAATAAGCAAAATATAATAGGGGTCAAGCTTCAAGGCTTCCCCTGCTTCCGGTGTTACAAACAAGAACGACAGCAGTGAGAAGAAAAACAAAACCTCCATAACCTGACTTTGCTGAAGAGCCTTCTTTTTGAAAAGGTCACGCATACCCTTTAATATTCCGTATAATATTACAAGAAATATCCAAAGCTTCATTTTTATTTTTCCTTACGTTTTTTATTTTTCTTTTTGGCGGATTTCTTAATTGAAACCTTGCCGCCATTAAATTCTATTTTAGTCCCGAATCTGTCGCCTATGGCTCTTATCATAAACACAGGCAGAACAAGCATTCTCTTTGCTCTTGTGGGCTGTGTAATAAGGCGGTAAAACCACTCTAAGCCGTGGTTTATATAAAAATCAGGGGCTCTTTTGACATTTCCGCTCATAACGTCAAAGCTTCCGCCTACGCCTATTATAATAATTGAATTAAGCTCGTCCTTGTGGTTATAAATCCACTTTTCCTGTCTGGGAAAGCCCAGTCCCACCAAAAGAACCTCCGGGTTAAGGCGGTTAATCTCGTCAATAACCTCCTTTTCCTCCGGTGAGCCGTCTTTAAAATAGCCGTGGTGAGAGCCTGTTATTGAAAGCCCTCTGTATTTGCGCTGCATTTTTTGGCGTGCGGTGTCTGCTACGCCCTCTGCTCCGCCTAAAAAATAGACAGTGTTTACAGATGTTTTTATTTTGGAAAAAAGTGCCTGAATAAGGTCGTAACCGGCTACCCTCTCTTTAATGGGGTTGGGGTAAAACTTAGAAGCCTTGACTATGCCTATTCCGTCGGGAATAAGAATGTCTCCCGAATTTAAAACCGTCATAAACTCCTTGTCCTTTTGAGCCGCCATAACCATTTCCGGATTGGGGGTATAAATTACGGTTTTTCTGCGCTCATTAAGGGCTATAAGGGTTATGCCCAAAGCCTCTGTCATAGATATATTGTTAAAGGGTACGCCCATTATTTTAGTAATTCCTGCCATATTGCGTCATCTCCCGTATTATGCTTTTCTAATAAGCTCTTTTAACAGCTTGTCATTTTTCTTTGCTTTAGTTATAAGGGGGGTGGTTTTTTCTTCAAGAGCCTTTTTAGTCTCTTCTATGTTGTTTAAAATTTTATCCGCAAGGCGGACTATATTTGCGCCCAAAAGACGGTCTGTTCTTATATCTGCGGCTTTCTCCATTCCCAAAGCGTCTAAATAATATTCTACCTTTGGGTCATAGACTATGCCAAGCATAGGCACGTTTTTAACAGCGGAAAATATAAGTGAGTGAAGGCGCATACCTATTGTTAAGGTAAGCTCCCCTACAATCGCCATAACCTCTTTAGGTCTGTAGGAACGGCTTAAAATATAGCTTTTTTCCTCCATTTGGCTGCAAATTTTTCTCGAAACCTCAACATCCGTTGAATACTGCATAGGTATGAAAAGGATATTATTTCCGTTTCTTATAAATCCGTCGCAGGCAATGGCTATTTCTCTTAAATATTCATCGCCGTATTTTGCCTTTTTCCAGTCTCTTACGGCTACGCCTATCAAGGGCTTGTCCGTGGGAACTCCCTCATATTCCAGAATTTCCCTTGCCGCCTCGCTGCTTTCACTCTCAAGGTTAAAAGCCGGGTCGGCAGTTACATAGGTAGGGGGAGCCGTTACGCCCATAGACACAAGGTCGTTCAGTGAAGGCTCTTCTCTTAGGGTTATAATGTCTACCTTATTGACGATTTTCCCTATAAGCTTACGGTTTTTATCTTTATTTACAGGACCTATGCCGTTGGCGTAGACCATTACACGCTTGCCCAAAAGCTTTGCAAGCTTAATAATTCCCAAATAATATATAAGGGAACGTGTACTTGAAACGTCCTGAAGGAGAGTGCCGCCGCCGGAAACAACCACATTGCTTTTAAGAACGGCAAAAAACACCTTAAAGGCGTTAAAACGCTGTACGGCATTAATTCCATATTCTGTTTTGGTAAATTCCGGGTCGAAGGACAGGGCTGTTAAGCGGACGGGCAAGTTCATTTTTTCAACCCCCTCTTTTATGGCAAGAAGGGTTGCCTCGTCGCCGCAGTTTCCGTAGCCATGATAGCCCGTTATAAGCACTTCCGTCATAGAAATTCTTCCTTTAATCAATTAGTCTGTTTCTTATTTACTGCCGCTCTGTACCAAAATGACATTAAAACAGCGGCAAAAATCCAAAATTCCGTTGACATAAGGGGTACCTCGAAAATGTTTTCAACAAGGTTGTGAACGATAATCCCGAAAAGTCCGCTCATTATGCCTATTTTTAAATATTTATGCTCCGAAGAAAGCTTAACAGCCCTGACGGAGTTTAAAAACACCTGATACATAAGGAAAACGAAGGCTATAAGCCCCACAACTCCCGTTTCTATCATTGTTTTTAAATAATAGTTATCCATATAAAATGTTTCCATATATTCGTCGGCTACCAAATACTGCATACCGTGGTTTATAGCCACTGCGCCGCCGAAATGACCTAAGCCCACGCCTGTCAGCTTTCCGTAAGACCACACCTTTAAGCCGTCTATCCAGCGGATAAGTCTGCCGCCGTTCATAGAGGACTCTATATAGTCGGCGCTCAGCATATAGCTTATTCTGTTGCCCACTTCGGGAACAAGAAACGCCGCCAAAACCGCCAGTATAATTACGGGAGCCAAAAGCTTTGGGTTATAAAACAAAACAAAAACTATAACCGCCGCCATAAAGCCCATCCATGCCCCTCTTGAAAATGTAAAGGCAAGAGCCGCACACATACACAGCAGGAAAAAGCCGTAAAGCGCCTTTTTAACCTTAGCGGTTTCCTCCAAAAACAAGCCCACCCCTATGGGAATTGTCAGTGTAAACAGCCCTCCCAAAACATTGGGGCTTGTAAGTATTGAATAAACCCTTGTTCTGACTCCCGCTTCGTTATGGTCTACCCATGAAGAAGGCATAGGAGCCGCAACAATATACTGATAAATGCCGTGAAGAGCCATTATACTCAAAACAACAAAAAGGCAGATGCACAAATCTTTTGCGATTTTGTCGCTGTCGCAAAGCTTAAGCACCAAATAAAACCAAAATATATATTCGCAGACCGCTCTCATACCCTCAAAGCCTATGGTTCTGTCGGGAGAAACAACAAAATAACAGCCGAACATCACCGCAAGAAAAATAAGAATCGGTATATTTAATGGGCTTGTAACATATTTTCTGCCCTTGTGGTTATAGGCAAAGTCAAAAACCAAAAGCAGAAGCATAGCGAAGAAATAAAGCTCGTCCCAAGGTCCTGCCAAAATTCCGGCAGTTTTTCTTATAATTAAATCCGTAAAGGGATAGGCTGTCAAAATACACAGGAACACAGTCTTTTTGCTGACAATAAAATGCACAAAGCGGAAAAATAAGCTGTTTTCCAAAACGGGCATAGCTTTATCGCAAAGAGCCGCAAACAAGCCCAAAACAGCATTGAAAAAAGCCGTTAAGCCGCAGCTTAAAACGCCGTAACCCCTGTAAAGATAAGCCCTTAACAAGCCGTAAACAAAGCTTGATTTAAAGGCGTTTCCCACAGAAGTCAAAACCCTTTTCGTTCTGCTTTCGCCGTATTCATTTGACAGAGACAACAGCAGGTATGCCGCAAAGCTGTCTTTTATCATAATAATCACTGCCTTTTATTCAGCCTCGGCAAAGCTTGACATATTGCCGAACATAGTCTCAGGGTCTATACTGTCAGCCTCGTCTGCGGGCACGAACTCAATGTTCCTTACCTTTGAGTTGCCCTCAAACTGCTGAGTTTTGAGAATGAATGTATAATTTACTCTGACCTCCTGCTCCCCTGCCTTAAGAGTAACCTCAGAGGGGTTTACCTTGTCTCTTATAATAACGTGGAGATCCTTCCAAAGGGGGTGCTGTGTTAAAACAGCGTTTCCGTCGGAGTCTACGCCGATATAAGCAGAAGGCTCAGACTCAACGTAAACAATTTCCCCTGTAGTCTGCTTTCCGTTTGCCACAAGCTTGTCGCCGGGCTGTAATGTATCAACGGCTTCGGGTACAACCTGATTAGCATAAAGCTCCACATACATATACTGCTCTTCCGAAAGAAGATTTGCGTCTCCTACGTTTCGGCTGCTTGATGTTATTCTGTAAACAACCGCAATTACAACCGCCGCAATTATTATTAAAACAACAGCGTCTACCAAATTAAATTTTTTCATCGTTTATTACCTCGTTATAAATTTTAATGTGTCTCTGAGCCATAGATTTAAGTGAAAAGTCCTTTTCAATCTTATTATAAAAGGCTTCCCCTGTTTTTTCTCTTAAATCCTTATCCTTTAAAAGCTTATATATATTATCGGCAAGAGCCTTCGGGTCCCCTGTTGGCGACAAAAAGCCTGTTTTGCCGTTTTCTATCATTTCCACAACGCCCCCTGCCGCCGTAGCCGCAGTGGCTTTTTTCTGTCTGCCGCCCTCTAATAAAGCATAGGGAAAGCTTTCGGAATAGCTTGAAAGCACGTTTACGTCAAGGGCATTATAAAAGCTGTCAATGTCCTCATAGGGAACATTCCCCAAAAAGCAAATGTTTTTAAGGTTATGATCCTTCACATAAGCCTTTAAGTCCGCCTCATCGTCTCCGCTGCCGGCTATAAGAAAGCGGCAGTTTCGACATTTCCCCTGAAGGGCTTCAGCCGCCTTTATAAAAACGTCTACTCCCTTAACCTTTTGAAAACGGGCAGCTATGCCCACCAAAAGCACATTTTCCGGCAAATCCGGGCAGTAGGTCTTTAAAAACTCCTCTTTGGGCATAACGAGGGGAATATTCTCCATATCAATGCCGTTATAGATAACCTTAAGCCTCTTGGGATCAAAGCCCCTTTCCTCCATCATATCCCTGAAAGCCTTTGTAACGGTAAGAATACACGAAAACCGTCTCAAGGCAAAGGCGTTTATGGGGGTGTAGATAAGGTTCTTTTTAAAGCTGCCTGCAAAATCAAGCTTATAGTCGGAGTGAAGAGTTGTTATCATAGGCACTTTAACACGCTTTCTGATAAACACCGTAATATAGTTGGCTCTCGCCCCGTGACAATGAACCAAATCCGCTCCGCTTTCGTTTATATAATCGGCTATCTTTTTAAAAACCCTTATGTCATAGCGCTTTTCCTGAGGAATTATTTTTACGGGAATACCCAAAGCCCTTGCTTCCTCAGTAAATATGCCCTCCATAATGCACAGCAGAGAAACATCTGTATTCAGTTTTAAAAGGTTTTTAAGCAGCGACAAAACATGGGTTTTTGCTCCCCCTGTGTCGCCGCCTGAGATGAAGTGAATTACTTTCATTTAATTATTTCCTTTATTATCAGTCTTTCTTGCCATTACGATATTATATACTTTTATCACAATAAAACAAATAACAACCCCTGCCGCAGCCCCGCCGGTATCCGCTGCCACATCCCACAAGGTGGATTCCCTGTCGGGAACAAAGCTTTGATGAAACTCATCTGTCAAGCCGTAAAGGCAGCAGAGGGCAATGCTCAAAGCCGCAGCCTGTAAGCCCTTTATTCCTCTTAAATTCAGCTCTGTAAAAATAAGAATTGCCAAAATGGAATAAAGAAAGCAGTGAGCCATTGAACGGACGTTTTTCGCAATAAAATCGTCAATATAGGTTATGCCGTAGTCCGTTACATTTTCGGAGATTTTTTTAGTCACCTTTTTCTGCTCTTCAACAACAATCTTGCTCAGCTTTCCTGAGTCCTCTCCTGCTTGGCTCGAAAAGGCAAATATAATCGCCATATGGGCTATAATCAATATTAAAAACAGTGTTTTGAGGTTCTTCATAAGATCACCTTGTTTTTAATTATTAAGTATTTCGGCAAGCTTTTCCGTCAAAATTTTTCTCTCATACTGCTCGATAACGGCTCTGTCGCCCTTAAAGGTTAAGCTTCCCTCTTCCCACTGTTTATAGTAGGAAAGAAGGTTTTTCTTTGCTCCGTCCTTGCTTTCTGTGTCTGAGACTGAGCCGATTTTGCTCTTTTCAACCAAATCCTTAGCCACACCGTTTGGGAGAAGCGCCAAAACAGGTCTGTTTGTGTTCATATATTCAAAGACCTTGCCTGTGTAAAAGGCGTCAGCCCCTCTTCCGCCCCCTTCAATAAGCAGGAGACTGTCAGCGGAAAGCTGTCTTTTTATACATTCGTCATGGGGAACATACCCCACAATTTCAACAACGCCCTTAAGACCGAAGCTGTCAATCTGGGCTTGAAGCTTATCCTTATGATAATTTCCTATAAGCTGAACCTTAATTTTGTTTTTGTCTATTTTTCCCTCAGATATAAGCTCCGAAAGAGCCGAAAAGAATATATCGGGCTTTCTTCTGCCGTAAAGCGCACCTGTATAAACAAGTGTAAAAACGCTGTTTTTCGGCGGCGTTAAGTTAAGCCCCTGAAAATCGTCCTTGTCATAGCCGTTCGGAATAACGAAAAAGTTATCTCCTGAAATACCGTTGTTTTTAATGAAGTTTGCCCTCATAACAGGTGAATTGGCTATGAGCCTGTCAGCTGTTGTTACAACACTGTGTTCCATATTCTTTTCGATTTTGGTTCTTACGGGGTTATAGGGTGCGTCTAATGTGTAGGGGTTATTCGTCCATTCGTCACGAAAGTCAACCACCCACTTAAGTCCCGTTTTCTTTTTAATATAAAGCCCCAAAAGATGGTCGGAATAGGGCGCAGAGGTTGTATAAACGCAGTCAATACCCTCTTCCTTAATTATTTCAAGAGCCTTTTTTCTTGAAGCCTTATACCAAAAGTATGCCGAATCGGGAATAGTCAGCTTCCCCATAACCTTTCCGGGTATTCTGAAAGCACCCTTAAGCTCAGGGGCTTCATAGGGCTTTGTTCTGTAAATTTTTATGCCTTCGGGAATATCCTTTAAAAGGGTTTCATCCTTAACGGGCATATTCCCGGCGGAACGTGTTAAAACAACAGGCTCCCACCCGAATGAGCGCAGGTGCTTTACAAACTTAACGCTTCGCTGAACACCTGAGCCGCCCATAGGGGGAAACTGATTTGCTATAATAAGTACCTTTTTCATTTGTTTCTGCCGTCTCCCAAAAGCATGTATTTAAGCCCTGCTTTTTCAACTGTTTCTCTGTCGAAATAATTTCTTGTATCTAAAATTGTGTCGCCGTCCATAAGCTCCTTAATCTTATCAAAGTCAAGATCCTTAAATTCCTTATGGTTTACGCATAAAATAACCATTGACGAACGATAGCAAGCCGCATAAACGTCACGCATACAGCCTACCTTTTCGTTTGCATGGGGGTCACAGGCATTAACCGCAACCTTTTCCTTCTTAAGCATTGACCAAAGCTTCATAATAGGCGACTCTCTTACGTCGTCTATATCGGGCTTATAGGTAACACCCAAAAGTGTAATAAGCTGACCGTTGAAGCCGCCGATAGTTTCCTTAATCTTTTCGAAAACATATTCGGGCATAGAATCATTTATAAGTCTGCCCTGATTAATAAGAAGGGCATTTTTACTCTTTTCAACCAAGAACCATGGGTCAAGGGCTATACAGTGGCCGCCGACACCGGGGCCCGGTGAATGAAGATTTACTCTGGGGTGCTTGTTTGCAAGAGAAATAACCTCCCAAGCGTTTACACCCAATTCTTCACTCATTTTTGCAAGCTCGTTAGCAAGGGCAATATTAACGTCTCTGAAGGTGTTTTCCATAAGCTTGCACATTTCAGCTGTTGTAGCTGTTGTTATGCAGATTTCACCCTCGCATATATCCTCATAAAGAGCCTTAACAGCCTGTGCGGATTCGTCATTAATACCGCCGACGATACGGCTGTTTGTTCTCAGCTCATAAAGCACCTGACCGGGAAGTATTCTTTCAGGCGAATGGGCAACATAAACCTGAGTACCCATTTCAAGACCTGATTCCTTTAAAATAGGCAGCATAAGATCCTCAACTGTTCTCGGAGGCGAGGTTGACTCCAAAATAACAATGTTTCCCTCTCTCAAATTGGGAACGATTGAACGTGTAGCCGTTTCAACATAACGCATATCCGCTGTTTTATCCGGGTTAATAGGTGTGGGAACAGCTATGATATAAACGTCGCTGTCCTCGGGACACTCTGTAGAACCTGTCAAGTTGCCGCTTTCAACAACCTGCTTTACAAGCTCCTTAAGACCCGGTTCTTCTATAATAATTTCTCCCCTGTTAAGGGCGTTTACAGCCTTTTTGTTTACGTCAAAGCCCACAACCTTATGACCCTTTGAAGCAAACATCGCCGCAGTGGGAAGACCCACATAGCCTATACCAATAACGCAAATGTTTTTCATGGTTATCTTCCTTTCTTGATTAGTGTTTCATTTTGTTTAAAACAATTTTCAATTCGTCTTTAACCTCTCCGCTTAAAATTAAAGAGGCAAAATATATAATCATACCTGCAATAACAAGACCTGCCAAGGTCAGTACATTTGTCGGCAGGAAGTGTTTTAACACCGTCAAAACAACAAGCATTAAAACGCCGCTGCCTATAATTCTGAAATAGGTCTTAAGGGGCAGGTGAAATTTCAAAAGCTTTCTCGTGCCGTAACGGGCAAGGAGGAAGTATACAAAGAAGCCGAAAAATGTGGAAACTGCGGCGGTAATTATGCCGAACTTAGGCACGAAAATCAGGTTTATAACAACATTTACCACGCCGCCTATAAGGCTTCTGTAGAATATCTGTTTTGTCAGTGAGTTAAGCTCCCAGCCCTTTATGCAGTATTCCGTAACCGCTAAGAAAAGCATACCCAGAGCCACAGGCCCCATTATTATATGCCCTCTTAAATATTCGGGGGCAAACAGTGTTCCGCTTATAACGTCGGATAAGGCGAAAACACCGCAGACCGCCGGGACGCCCAAAAGCAGATACATTCTGACCGCTTCGTTTACAAGCTCCGCCACCTGTTTCTTTTTGCCTTCAGACCATGACCGCAGAATTGTGGGGTAGCTGCCCCTTATAACCGCTGCCGAAAGCATTGTGAAAGCCGCTGACACAAGTGAATAGTTTGTGGTGTAAATACCGGCTTCCGCCTTTCCGCTGAAGAAGGTAATTATATAAACATCGGACTTGTTAAGTATCTGCGTTGTAATCAAATTTCCCATAAGGGGAAAGCCGTAGGCAAATAAATCTGCAAAAACCGCCCTGTCAAAGCTCGAACGGCTTATATATTTAGCCATTTGAAGCTTATATGAGCCGAAAACCGTTGAAAACAAATCCAACAGGCAGTAGCTTATGAATATAAACTCTACTTTTCCGCCCCACAGCCTTGTAAACAGCAGCAGTAGCAGAAGCTTTCCGCAAATGTTCACTACGGAAAGAAAAAGATTTGTTTTTGCCCGTCTCACTGCCGCCAGCATAGCTATTACAAGCTGTGCGGAGCTGTAGGTTATAAACATAAAGCCGGCTGAAACAAGAACGGGCATAGGATAGCTTTCCAAAAACGCCGCTCCCGAATTTTTAATAAATATAAGGAAAACCGCCGCCAAAAAAATTATTGCAAGGTTGACCCTTATCCAAGAGAAAAACGCCGTAGAATAAAACTCCTTAAGTCTGCCGGATATTTCATATTTATTGATATAACGCATAACGGACTGAACGAGCCACTGACAGGCAAACATAGCCGCCGTCGTAACGGCTATATTAACCGTTGAATATACGCCCATAAGCTCCGGGGCATATATCCTCGACATTGCCGAGACTGTCAAAACCCCGACTATGCCCTCACAGCCCTTGGCAAGCATATATATAATTGTGTCCTTCGCCATAGCGCTTTTGCCTTTAGTCTGTTCCATTGCCGAAAACTCCTTGTTTTCCGGTTTTAAGTCTTTTCCCTTAAAACCATCCATATAAAAACAATTATACTATAAATCTCAAAAAAGGTCAATTGTTTTATTGACAAACCTCTTGTTCTTTCCGAAAAATTTTTTAGTGATTATTTTTCCGCATTTTCACAGAAATTTATCTTTATATTTTCAGAATGCCTTGACAGCACTTATAAAAAAATAATATAATTAAAGAAAGCTTTTTAAAAGCATTTTAAAGGAGGAAAATACTATGAATTTACCGTTTGAAATTGATTTAAAGGGACAGGTTGCCGTTGTAACAGGGGGCAGCGGAGTTATAGGCGGAATGTTCTGCAGAGCGCTGGGAAAGTGCGGTGCAAAGGTAGCCGTTTTGGGACGCAGAGCCGAAAACGGAGCTCCCGTAGTCAGCGACATTGAAGCCGAAGGCGGAGAAGCCATAGCCGTTTCGGCAAACGTTATGGACAAGGAAAGCCTTGAAAAAGCCAAAGCTGAAATTTTAGGCAAGTGGGGCAAAATAAACATACTTATAAATTGTGCCGGAGGGGCTGTTAAAAGCGCAGAAATTCCACAGGACAGCCTTTCGGAGCTTAAAGAGGGAGACTTAAGCTTTTTCACCACCGATATGGAGAATATAAAGAGAGAGCTTGACCTGAACATTTACGGAACAATGCTTCCCACACAGGTTTTCGGCGAAGCTATGCTTAACGAGGAAAACGCCAACATAGTGAATATTTCAAGTATGAGCGCATATCTGCCTCTTACGAGAATACCCGGCTATTCCGCTGCAAAAGCGTCTGTTACAAACTTTACACAGTGGGCAGCGGCTTATTTTGCCAAAAGCGGCATTCGTGTAAACGCCATTGCTCCGGGCTTCTTCCAGACAACTCAAAACTACGCTCTTCACCATAACCCCGATGGAACCCCTACCCCAAGATGTCAAAAAATAATCAACGGCACGCCTATGGGCAAGTTCGGCGAGCCTACTGACCTTGTAGGGGCGCTTCTGTTCTTAATCTGCCCCTCAAGCTCCTTCGTTACGGGAACAATTCTGCCTGTTGACGGCGGCTTCAGCAGCTTCCCGGGAGTTTAATTATGAAAAAATGTAGCCGTTTTTTCTTATAATTTTAGTTTTTAAATCTGTTTGCAAGCAATATAAAAGGCTCTGCGGAGAAAACCTCTGCAAAGCCTTTTTTAATGTTAAAAATTATATCAGTCTGTAATCACAGATTACATAGCTGCGTATGCGCCGTCCTTGATAACAACAGCCTTGGGAGCCTTTGAAGGTTCGCCGTCAGCTGACCATGTGATGCCCTCGCCTGTAACGCCGTCAACAGAAATTGTTGTCATAACGCCTGTGATTGCATCGCAAAGATCTGAAACTGACATATCGGGAGTTGCATCAGCTGCTTCGAGAGCTGCCTTAAGAACATAGATACAGTCATAGCCGTCTGCTGCGAACTGTGTGGGAACTTCGCCGTAAGCTTCCTGATAAGCTGCTACGAAATTCTGTGTAAGCTCGTCCTCAGCGTCTGCTGCGAAGGGAGTAAGAAGCATTAAGCCCTCTGCAAGACTTGTGTCGAAGTTTTGAACAGTAAGGATACCGTCAAGACCGTCACAGCCGAAGAAAAGAGGTGAATAATCCATAGCCTTTGCCTGAGCAAGAACCAAAGAAGCCTCTGTATAATAGAAGGGAAGGAATACAAGCTCAGCGCCTGCGTCCTTAGCCTTCTGAAGCTGAACAGTAAAGTCTGTCTTAGAGTCAGCTGTGAAAGCTTCTGCTGCTACGATTTCAAGACCCTGGTTAGCTGCTTCTTCAGCAAACTTTTCATAGATACCCGATGAATAAACATCTGATGAGTCATAAATAACAGCTACCTTTGAAGCAATGCCGTTTTCGCCGATATACTGAGCGGAAGCAACACCCTGGTTGGGGTCTGAGAAGCAAATTCTGTAAGCATTGTCTGTAGCGATAGCTTCAACTGCGGAAGCTGAAGGAGTAATCTGGAACATATTGTCAGCTGATGACTCTTGAATAACTGCGATACAGGGGTTGGTTGTTACACAGCCCACAAGCATCTGCATACCCCAGTCCTTAAGGTTGTTATATGCGTTTACGCTCTTTTCGGCGTCATGCTCATCATCTTCATACTTAAATTCAATCTGATAACCGTTGATGCCGCCTGCTGCGTTGATTTCTTCAACTGCGATTTCGGAACCTCTCTGTGCGTTGCTGCCGTAAACTGCTGCGCCGCCTGTGGTGGGTCCGATGCCGCCGATCTTAAATGTTAAACCTGAATCATCGCTTTCCGCTGTTTCTGTAGCTTCTGTGTCTGCTGTGTCGGCTTCACTGCTTGTGTCTGAAGAACCGCAGGCTGCCATTGAAAGAGCCATAACAGCCGCAAGGCCGAGGCTTAAAAACTTTTTCATTTGAATGTTTCCTCCTTTTGGAATAAATAAACTTGTATTGCTTCTTTGCAAACATCACATACTATAAAAGTCGATTGCTGCGTGCTTCGCACTCCCACAATCGACCCTGTATTCGCACTCCGGGTTATCACCCTACGTTGCTCATACAGGTTAGGTTCTCTAATATCCAATCATCTATGCAAGCAAGCTTGCCTATCTGATTATCCATTGAGAACACTTTTATAGTATTTTACATTTATAATATACTTTTACAAACGGTTTGTCAAACATTTTTTGATAAATCCGCTTAATTTCTGTTGCTGTTGTATCAGACAGACAATTTTACAAATCCAAAACAGTCCTTTCATTTGTACGAAAAGACCGTTTTGATGTTACTTTTGTTTTACCCTAAAACCAGTTCCTTAACCTGATTATATTTGTCTTTCGGTGCATTTATTATATTGAAAGCATTGTCAAAATTGAATTGTCCGGTTTCCATTAATGCTTTTATAGTGGTTACGAGAGTTTCTACTATGCCTTCCGCTTTGCCTTCTGCTCTGCCTTCCGCTCTGCCTTCTGCTCTGCCCTTTATTTCTCCTCGTCTTTCTCCTCTTTTTTCAATACCGTAGCTTAAATTACACATAGTCGTCACCTCATCTTCTATAAATTTTGTTATTGCAATATTAAAGTCATTCTTAATTATGTCTATTCTTTCACTGTGTGAAAAATCAACAGAGGTTATTGTGTCAAGAAGCTTTATTGCTCCCTTATAGTTTTCGTCATTCCTGTCGCCCAAACAAACCATAACCACATCTAAAAGGTCATAGTCAGAAAAATTATACTTAGCCCTGCCTACAATGTTTTGCTCTCTCATTGAGAACCTTGTTATAGTGTTTTGCTTGTCTTTGGGAGCTTCGCTGCAAACCCAAATACTGACAACCTTTTTAATATTTCCGTATTTGGAATTGGTAAACTCTTTATTATACTGGCTTGAAATGAGCCTTGAACAGTAATAAACCGCACGCTTTAACAGAGGATAACCGGGATAATAATCCTGCTGGGCTTCAAGATTTATTATGAGCTTAACTGTTCCCGATAATGTGGGAGCATAGACGTAAAACAGAATGTCATATCTGACTATTTCGTCCTCTCTGTCCATACCTTTAATTATTTCATTTTCATTTTGATGAGCAGCTTCAATTGAAATCTCAGGCTCACCCTCAATATATTTATCGGCTATATCATTGGGGTCGCAATCCTTAAATTCTTCCAAACAATCCTTTAAAATGTGCGCCAAGAAGATCTTGATAGCCAATGTTCTTTTGACTTGTTCGTCATATTTTTTATTTTCATCATCTGTATAAGCGTTTTTAGCCGCTTCGGTCAGTGCTTCCATACTTAACTGATTACCTTTCAAAGCAATTTTCCAAAACATATCCCCTTCACTTATATTTTATTATATTGAAAAAACTATGTCAAGAAAAAATGTTTAAAAACCGATAAATACCGAGTTTTTACATCCCTCTGCACACATCAATGCACTTTCCCATAGCGTCCATAACAGCCCCTCTGAAGCCTTTTTCTTCAAGAGCCTTAACGGCGGCGATAGTTGTGCCTGCCGGTGAACAAACCATATCCTTAAGCTCTGCCGGGTGTTTGCCTGTTTCCAAAACCATTTTTGCACTGCCCAAAACAGCCTGTGCGGCAAATTCATAGGCAGCGGCTCTCGCCATTCCTCCGGCTACGGCTCCGTCAGCCATAGCTTCTATAAGCATAAATACATAAGCCGGTGAGCTGCCGCTGACGGCAACAACTGCATCCATAACGCTTTCACCGACAACCTCCGCCTTACCGAAGCTTGAAAGTATTTTCAGTGCGTAGTCCATATCCTTATCGGTTACATACTTGTTTTTGCAGACACCTGTCATACCCTCGCCTACAAGAGCCGGTGTATTGGGCATTGTTCTGATTATTTTAACCCTTCTTCCGAATTTTTCTTCAAGCCAGTTCAGCGTCTTTCCCGGAGCTATGGTTATAACAAGCTTATCCTCGCTGACAAAATCTTTAATTTCATCAATAACCTCGCCGTAATACTGGGGCTTTACGGAAAGAACAATAACCTCCGAAAGCTTTACACATTCCGTGTTGTCACCTGTTACAAAAACTCCGTATTTTTCCTTTGCTTTTTTCAAGCTTTCCTCGAATGAGTCCGAGGCTATAATTTCCTCGGGCTTAAAAATTTCATTTTTTATAAGGCCGCCCATAATGGCGCCTGCCATATTTCCGCAGCCGATAAAACCTATTTTCACAATAAATCACCTTAATCCTTTTATAAATCTGTCTCCTGCCGATATTTCGGCTTCGTTTACATTAATAAACTCTTCAAAGCTTTCACCGTCCGTTCCCTTAACCTTTGCCTCGGCATAAGGCGTAACGAGAATGTTGCCCCTGTTTTTAAGCCTGAGACAAAGGTCAGCCCCTGCACCTATAACCCCCATTCTTTCATCAAAGCCCCCTACTGCCAAAAAATCTCTTCTCTTGACCGCCAAAAAACCGCCGCTTAAGCAGCTGACATTCGAGACAATCTTAAGCCGTCTCAAATAACCGACGCATTCTTTGGGAAGTCCCTTAAGATAGGGTTCAAGCCCCGCATCAGGGTCAAGCCTGTAACCCATAGCTCTAACTCTTCCCCGACTGTCAAGCAGCTTTCCACCGACGCAGCCTACATCCTCAAAGTCGCAAAGAGAAGCCATTTCTTCAACAAAGCCTGCCTCGGGCAAATAACTGCAGTCAAGAAAAATAATTATATCGCCTTCCGCTGCTCTTGCTCCTATATTAGCCGTCTCCGTAAAGCTGTATTCACCCTCAAAGTCAATATTTTTAACCCCGTCGAATATATTATATCCTCCTACAGACAGAATTTCAATATTACTTTCTGACGAAAAATTCAAAATATAATTCAAATATTTTTCATATTTTTTCTCACTGCCGTAAAAACATACAACAATACTTATCTTCTTTTCCGAATCTCTTTCAAACTTAATTCTGTAAGCGGACTCCGCACCCTCAATATCAAAAATCTCACATTTTACCCCCTTCTCCTCAATATGCTTTTTTATGGCATCTTTAGCCTTCACAAGGCAATAGTCCTTAGCTTCTATTCCCGAAGCTACCGACCCTTCGCAAATCCGCCAAAAATAAAGCACATAAGGAAGGTGACTTATCCGCTGAGCCCTTCCGCTGAGCCTTAAAACCAAATCATAATCCTGGCTGCCGTCAAACTCAGACCTTAAGCCGCCGACAGCATCAAAAAGCTGTCTTTTAACCACGCACATATGCCCGATATAATTTATTCCCAAAAGTGTAAAGGCGCTGAAATCGGGCTTAACAGTTACCGCCTTTATGTTGTTTCTGTCCTCAAAAAAATTAGCCTCGTCGGAGTATAAAAAGTCTGCGCCGCTTTTCTCGATTTCCTCCGCAGCCCTAAAGAGAGCGTCCTCTCTCAAAAGGTCATCATGATCCAAAAATACTATGTAATCTCCCCGTGAGGCTCCCACACCGTGGTTTGTGTTTCCCGAAATGCCTAAATTGGCTCCCAAACGGCGATATTTAACCCTTTCGTCAGCCCTTACATACTTCATAGCCGTCTCTTCCGCTTTAATATATGAAAGAGGACTTCCGTCAACAAGCAGAAGCTCCCACCTGCCGTAGGTCTGCCCAATAACGGATTTTATCATTTCTTCAAGATATTTTTCATCTGAGTTATAAAGAGGAACCACCACGCTGAAAAGAATATTTTTAACAAACCTTGCTTTTCTTTGAAGGCTCAGCTCTTCCTCTGTTGGCAAATTTTTTATAAAATACTCTTTGCCCCTCTTTTTATAAATCTCATACTCATATATCTTGGCAAGGGTTTTCTTTATTCCGTTTTTCCTTAAATAATTTTTTACTCTTTTAATTATCATAATATCGCCGTATGTACTTTAAAATTATTTTCACCGTCCGCCCGAAAGTCTGTGCCTTAAAAGAGTCACAGTGCATTTTAAGCCAATGGCGGCGTGAAAAAACAAAGTACCTGCCCTTCCGTGTTTCCTGTTGTAATATTTGTCATAAACATATGTAATTCCGTTATAAAAGCTTTTTATGCTGTCGGCTTTCTTGGTGTAAAGACCGCTTCTGCCCTTAAGGTGTATCATATGGATATCTCCCTTATAGACAATTTTAAGCCCCAAAAGCTCTATTCTGCGGCACAGGTCTATATCCTCGCCGTGCATAAAAATGTTTTCGTCAAAGCCCCCTGTTTTTAAAAACACCTCCCTCGGCATAAGCATAAACGCCCCGGACACACATTCCACTTGAGCGGTTTCCTCCTCTGAAATATAGGTCATTCTGTAGCCGCCTATTTTTTTGCTTTTCGGAAAAAGCCTGTCAAGGTGTGAAAAGTAGCAAAAAGCCCTAAATGGAGTGGGAAAGCCCCTTTTGCAGC
This sequence comes from Eubacterium sp., assembly GCA_020859645.1. GTDB lineage: Bacteria > Bacillota > Clostridia > Lachnospirales > CAG-274 > JAJQCI01. The sequence continues at coordinate 18,447 of JAJBVU010000272.1, forward strand.
CATGGTCAAAGCTTCCGTCCTCTAACAGTGTTCTTATGCCCAAGCATCCCACGTCCGGTTTTTTCCGCATAAAGTCAACAGCCTTAACAATGGCATTGTCCTTTAAAATTGTGTCTGAATTGAGAAAAAGTATAAAGTCGCCCTCAGCACGCCTTGCTCCGAAGTTGGAAGCCGCCCCGAAGCCCCTGTTGGGAAGCCCCTTAAATACCTTAACTCTTTCATCATCCGAAGAAAAAACCTCTTCCTTAACAGATGAATTGTCACAGACAATAACCTCGCACTTAAGCTCTCCCGATGTTTCGAAAAACGCCTTTACAGTCTGAGCGCAGAGGTCTTTAGTGTTGAAATTTACAATTACTGCCGATAAATCCATAAAAACTCCATATCCGCAGGAAAGGCGAAGTCCCCTGCACAAAAATTTCTTTCGGAAAAGACGAAGTCCTCCGATAAAACAATCTTACCCTCAAAGCTAATATTTGTCAATTACCCCTTTGACGCAAATTCCGCCAAAAAAATTATCATTAAGCCGCCGAGAAAAAAATTCCGACGGCTTTACAGGTACATATTAAAGCTTAATCGTTTCTCCCGGCTTTATTTCAACAGGCTCTTCATCGACCGAAAATGTCAGCTTAAGCGCCGTCGGGTTATAAACAATCGAGCAGTCGGCAGAAAAGCGCAGAGCCTTAAGGGCGTTCATATAATCCACAAACTCAATATTCGTACAGTACCAAATGTCGGGCTTTCCGGACATCATTTTGCAGAACTCCTCGATAAGCTCCCAGTTATTGTCTCTGTCAAATTCGTAGCTGTGACCCCAAACATACATTAAATGAGGGCGGTTTTTATAGGGCTGTTCCAAAAAGGCCTTGCCTAAGGCTAACAAATCCTGATTGTGGTGGCAGGTGCCCTCCCAGCGTAAAAAGTCTTTGGGGATTTTGAAATCGTGGGTTGTTTCCACTGCACGGCAGTATTCAATTCCGCAGCTTTTAAGTATAGAAACAACTCTGTCGTCATAAAGTCCGTTGGGGTAGCTCATACCTCTGACAGGGTAGCCTACAAGGCTTTCCAAACCCTCTCTGTCTCTCATAACCTCTCTGACAATGTTTTCCGAGGGAGAAATCGAAAGAGACTGGTGTGTCAATCCGTGAGCCGAAACCTCGTGACCCTTATACAGCTCCGCAAGCTCCTCCGCTTCAATTCTTTCGGGTCGGGGCAGAAGCCCGTAGTTTACATGGAAAGTGCCTCTTATTCCATACTTGTTGAATATGGAAACAAGTCTGCGGTCGGGAGTTTTTCCGTCGTCATAGCTCATTGTAAGAGCCTTTCGGGTGTTGTTTGGAAAACGGTCAAAATTAATCATAAAATACCTCCTAAAAATTATTTTTTCTTTTACTCAATTATAAGGTTTTGAGGATAATTTTTCAATAGAACGGGTCGAAATTTTTTTAAATATATGCGACCTGTTTTTGCAAAATATGAAGCTTCTCTGTGGTAAGCTTTAAAGAACATATACTATATTACATATGAGGAGCTGTTAAAGATGAAAAACGAACTTAAGGCAAACATAAAACAGATTGGCTCAATACCCAAGGGAAACGCCGTCTACATTGAGGACTATGTTATGACATTCATAAAATATATGGAGGAACGCCGGGTCTGCGATGAACTGATTTTTCTGCTTTTGGGCAAAACCTCGGAGCAGGAGGGTGAGGAAGCCCTTTTTATAAGCGGAGCGGTGGAAGGGACTGACCTTATCAAAAAAGGTTCAATAAGCGTGTTTTCCCCCAAAGGTTGGGAAGAAGCAATTAAGCGGAAGGACAAGTTCTTTCCCGAGCTTGAAATCGCCGGGTGGGCATACGTTCAGCCGGGCTACGGCGATTTTTTAAACGAAAGCCACACAGCCTACCATTTGGACACATTCAAAAAGCCCTTTCAGGTTCTTTATATAACCGACCCTTTGGACAAGTCTCAGGTTTTCTACCGCAAAAGAGGCAAGGCGGAAGAGCTTATGCCCATAAACGGTTATTACATATATTACGACAAAAACGAGCCTATGCACGAATATTTGTTAGGGGTGAAAAAGGAAGCGGCGCTGACCGAGCCTAAAAAGGAAAATTTGACGGAAGAGGTGGACAGCATGATCGGGGCAAAGCTTCGGCGGAGAAAAATAAACCAAAAATCACCATTTAATTTTTCGCTGCCCTCACTGCCAAAAATAATAAGGGAGACTAAGGAGCAGGAAACGGCAGAAACCGAGGAAGCCGAGGGTAAGGCTGTTCCTCTTTTGGGCTATTTAAGCTTTGCACTTCTGTTTGTGACGGTTATAATCGGCGGAGGGCTTTTGAAAAGTAATTCCAGAATAGAATATTTGGAAAAACAGGTTGGGTCGCTGGGGAAAAATTATATTGCTTTGAGGGAGAATGTTGAAAATACTGAAAAGTCAATAGAGGTTTTTGCACAGGCGGAGGAAGCCGCCGAGCCTGTTACCGAAGCTGTGACAGAGAAGCCGACAGAAGCGGTAACCGAAGCGGCAACAGCAGCGGCTGAAACGGCACAGGTACAGCCCGAATACAGGGAATATACCGTTCAGTCGGGAGACACTCTTTTATATCTTTCGAGATATTTTTACGGAACAGAGGACAGAGTGGAGGATATTATGGCGGCTAATAATATGACAGACGCAGATAAGCTTATTGAGGGTAAAAACATAAAAATCCCTCAATAAATAATGGCAATTAATGGAAAAATAGTTGACAATTTCCTTGAAATATGATACTATAAGTTATGGCTTTCGGACAGAAGCTTCTGAAAGCCTTTATTTTCACCTTAAAGGTTGCAAAAATGAAACCAATTCAAAAATAACAAATTTTAAACGGGGGATAGCTATGACAAGACAGGAAGCAGTCAGGAGACTTAAAAACTGGGGCGGCTATATTCAGATTATCAATGGAATTGAAGAGGAAATAAGAGAAATGAGGCTGAATATAGAACACAACCGAAGCTTAAGAGCCGTCAGCCTTGACGGTATGCCCAAGGGCTCGGGAATACATAAGCCCACAGAAGAGACCGCTGTTAAAAATATAACCCTTCTTCAGGAGGATATTGCGGCGGCTGAGGACAGAATAAGAGCTGAAAGGGATAGAAAAGCCGAGGTTGACAGCTTTGTGGAAAGCCTTGACAGACTTGAACAGAAAATTTTAAGGCTCAGATATATTAAAAAGAAAACGTGGCAGTATATTTCTATGAATGTTTATTTGAGCCTGAGACAGTGCTACAGGGTTCATAATAAAATTTTGGAGCTGATGTGTGAAAAATTTGATAATGACACAATATAAAAAAGTATTCCGCAGGCATAAAATCTGCGTCTGCGGAATACACTTTAAAGACATAAGAGAACGGGCGGTTTTCTTATGTTTCCTACAGCTTTATCAAACGGCGTTATGAGTGAAGCCGGCAATTTTACAAATTGGGATTTCGGTGACGCTGCCTACCCAGCCGTTACAGCAGCAGCCTTTTCCGCCGCCCCTGTTATTGGGGAAGCCCGAAAAGCCGTTGTTTCTGCTGCCTGTGCAGCTGCTGCCCAAAGGACAGGTGGGCGGCTGACCGAAATCGGTAATAAGCTTAATTGTGCAGTCGGTAACAGATGCCAAAACTCCGGTGAAGCCCTCGCCGGAAAGTCCTCCGCTTGTTGTAAAAACAGTTACTGTCTGACCTATAAATTTCCTAATGCTTTCAACAAGTGAACATTCATGCATTCTGTTTTCCTCCCTTCGTCTTTTTTATAGTACATACTATGGCGAAGGGAGTATTTTTGTTACAAAAAACCTCCGTCGGCTCTTATAATTTGTCCGTTTATATATGAAGCACTGTCGGAAGCCAAAAAGCGTACAAGCTCCCCTATTTCCTTGGGAGAGCCGAACCTCATTAAGGGAATTTCCTCCGCAAGATCATTTTTTTCCTCTGCTGAGAGAAAGCCGTTCATTTCCGTTTCGATACATCCGCAGCTGACGGCGTTTGTTCTTATTCCGCAGGGACCCAACTCCTTGGCAAGGGCTTTTGTGAAGGAATCAACGGCTCCCTTTGACGCCGAATAAACCGCTTCGCATGAAGCCCCTGACTGCCCCCACATTGAAGAAATGTTTATAATTACGCCCTTTTTTTGTGAAATCATATGGGGAAGAACGGCTTTCGTAAGGTTAAACATTCCGAAAACGTTTACGTCAAAAAGCCGCTTCCAATCCTCTGCGGGCATATCCTGAAAAAGCCCTCTGAAGCTTATTCCGGCGTTATTTATGAGAATATCCGCACCGCCGTATATATGATTTATTTCATTAACCGCCGAATTTACGGCATTTATATCCGCAACATCGAACTGAAACCCCGTTGATGTGGGGGTTGTTTTCTTTATTTCAGCCAAAACCTCATTCATTTTATCTACATTGTTTACGCAGTTTAAAATTACATTATACTGAGGTTCGGCAAAGCTTTCCGCAATCGCCCTTCCTATTCCCCTCGATGAGCCTGTTATTAAAACGGTCTTTTTTAAATTATCCCACTTCAAAACAGCTGCCTCCTATAAACTCCCTGACAAGAGAGGTTGCCGGAATATTGTCATTATCCACCGCAAGAAAATAGTTGAAAAACTTCAAAAGCCGCTTGGCTTCAATTCGTTCCGGGCAGTCTTTGGGAACGGCGTAAAGAAGAGGTTCAGCCCAAACCTTAAGAGCTGCAAGCTCATAAACAAGGGAGGAGTTGAAAATAATGTCTGCGTCCTCCTGATAAGGGAAAATATTCTTTTCTTCTCCACGTCTGACCCCTGGCCACCAGGAAATTGTGGTTTTTGCGTCTGTTCCTCTGGTTCTTGAGTCTCTTACAATTCGCCTTATAAGTCTGCCGTCTGTTGTGGGAACTCTGTTTCTCTCGTCTATGTTAAGCTGTGTCAGAGGGCTTATATAGATTTTGAACTTGGCGTCCTCGGGCATAAAGTCCGAAAGCAAGCCGTTTAAGCCGTGAATGCCCTCTATAACGAAAACGTCATTGTCTCCCATTTGAATGAAATTTCCGTTAAATTCCCTTTTTCTGACCTTAAAATTATAGTGTGGAGCTTCTATTCTTTCGCCCCTCAGCAGTGCTTCCATATTGTTCCTGAAAAGGTCTGTGTCAACGGCTGAAATATTTTCTCTGTCGGGATCGCCGTTTTCGTCTAAGGGAATTTCATCATAATTTCTGAAATAATCGTCTAATGAAATGGGGTGAGCCTTTAAGCCCAAAGAACGAAGCTGAATTGAAAGCCTTCTTGAAAATGTGGTTTTGCCCGAAGAGGAAGGCCCCGCAATAAGAATAAAGCGGCAGTTGGGCTTTCCTGCGATTTTATCGGCAATTTGGGCAATTTTTCTCTCCATAAGGGTTTCCTGGGTTACTATAAGCTCCGGCAGCTCACCTCTTACGATTTTGTTGTTTAGGTCAGCTACTGTTTCAACGCCCATTTTTTTAAGGTCTGAAGAGGCTTCTCTCAGTGCCTTGAAAATTTTAGGCTTGGGAACAAATTCCCCTACCTTATCGGGGTTGTTTTTGTCAGGCAGATTTAAGGTCAAGCCCCCCTCATAGGGAGTTACTGAAAAATGCTTAATATATCCCGTTGAGCTGACCATAGCCCCGAAATAATAATCGTCAAAGCCCCCAATGCTGTAAACATTGACCGCCGACGCACTGCGGAACTCAAAAAGACGGCTTTTGTCATACATTTTATAGCCCTCAAAAAGTGTAATTGCGTCATCCGTCGCCATAACTCTTTTTTTGATTTCAATGTTTTCAGCGGCGTACTCCTTCATACGCTTTTCAACCCTTTGGGCAAAGTCTGCGTCAGCGTTTACATCTCCTAAAACCTCCACAAAAAGGCTTGAGCCTATGTTGTAAAGCACCTGAACCTTTTCTATGCGGTCGATGCCTGCTATGTCATAGATTGCCTTCATCATAAGAAAGACAGTGCTTCTGCGGCAGCAGTCTCTGCCTATGGGGGTGTCGGCGGTTATGGGTGTAAGACGCATATTTTCCTTTATGGGGTTATGAAGCTCTTTTATTTTTCCGTCAGCTTCAAAAAGAACAATGTCATATTTAAAGTCATTTTGAATAAGCTTCGCTGCGTCTGAAAGCCTTTCGCCCTGTTTAAATTCCGTTTCCTTTCCGTTTAAAAAATATTTGGGCAATATAATCCCTCCTTAAAAAGTCAACTGTAACTGAGTTTAAGTTTCCGAAAATGCTCTTTTTAAAATTTCCTTTATTTGATCAAGGCTTTGAACCCTGTTGATTTCGCTTCTTGCATTCGCCGCTCCCTTTGTTCCCTTAATATAGTGACAAAGATGTGTCCGCATTTCACGCAGAGCAACATATTCTCCCTTAAGGTCTGTTAAAAGCCTTGTGTGAAGCAGTGCTGTTTCCAGCCGTTCCTCAGGTGAGGGAGGGGGCGGAGTTACTCCTGTTTTAAGATATGCTTTAATCTCTCTGAATATAAATGGATTTCCCATAGCGGCTCTTCCTATCATAATTCCATCGCAGCCTGTGGTTTTAATCATATTTTCCGCAGATTTGCCGTCTGTTATGTCGCCGTTTCCTATAACAGGAATTTTCACTGTTTCCTTGACCTGCCTTATTATGTCAATATCCGCTTTTCCGCTGTAAAATTCGTCTCTCGTTCTGCCGTGAACGGTTACGGCGGCGGCTCCGCTTTCTTCACATATTTTGGCTATTTCACAGGCGTTTGCTTCATTATAGCCCTTTCTGATTTTGACAGTCAGGGGAATAGTCAGAGCCTTTGAAACAGTTTCCACGATTTTCCCCACGAGAACGGGATTATTCATAAGGGCGCTTCCCTCGCCGTTTTTAACTATTTTAGGCGCAGGGCAGCCCATATTTATGTCTATAAGGCTGACGCCCTCTGCTTCAAGCCGCTTTGCCGCTTCGCTTAAAATCTCGGGCTCAGAGCCGAAAAGCTGAACGCAGAAGGGGTTTTCGTTTTCGGCTTTTGAAAGCAAAATTTTTGTGTTTTTGCTGTTGTATATAAGCCCCTTTGCACTGACCATTTCCGTATAGGAAAGGTCTGCCCCCTGTTCCCGACAGATATATCGGAAGGATCTGTCTGTGAAGCCTGCCATAGGGGCGAGAAAAACATTTCCCTCTGTTGAAAGTCCTCCTATTTTCATAGCTTTTCACCTTTTATAAAGACCCTGAACCAAAGGTTAAGCTTTTCAATAAGGTCTTTTTCTTCTCTTTCCAAACGGCTGCACTCTAAGCCTGCCCCTATTTCGTCAAAGGCAAAGTCATTTTCCTCTGCTCTTGTTTCAAAATAAACCTCTCCGTCGTCATAAAAGCCCATTGAGAAAATGCAGTGAAGCTTTTCCGCAAGAGTTACCACCTTTATGTGGATTTCTTCTTTAATCTGTTTTGGCAGATCCTTATATTTATCGTTAAAATAATATTTCTGCTTATATACGCTGGCGGCGCAGATTACGCTTTTGCCGTATTCGTTTTCATAGTCACTCATTGAAATACACCTCTTACGGAAACCTCTCCGGAGCGGAGAGTTAATAAGCTTCCGTCATTCTGTCTTACTATAAGACTGCCGTCGGCGGAAATATCCTCCCCTACGGCAATAATTTCCTTATTGTCATAAATCGCCTTAAGCTCTCTGCCTATGTTTATGCAGCTTGCCTTATATTCTTCCAAAAATGGAGCAAATGAGCCGTTTTCACAGTAGGCAATGTATAATTTTTCGAAATTGTTAAGTACGGCAGCTAAAACGTCCTTCCTTAAAAATGCTTTCCCCGTTTCAATATAAATCGATGTGGCAATATTCTTAAGGTCATCGGGAAAGCTCTTGTTGCTTACGTTTATGCCTACTCCGCAGATTACATATTTTATATCTCTTTCTTCCGTAATCATTTCCACAAGTATTCCGCAGACCTTTTTTCCGTTAATGATAATATCATTGGGCCATTTTATCATGCTTTCCGCACCGCAGAGACTTCGAAGGGCTTTATTCACCGCAAGCCCCATAAGAAGAGTCAAATTGGGCGCAAGCTCAGGAGCAAAATCGGGACGCAAAACTATGCTGAAGGCAATTCCGGCTTTAGGCTCCAAGGTCCAGCTTCTGCCCCGTCTGCCCTTGCCGAAACGCTGTTCCTCACAGATGCACAGTGCGCCGTCCTTACAGCCCTTTTCGGCATGACTTTTAAGCAAATCGTTTGTGGATTTAACCTGCCTTTGGCTGAAAATTTCTCTGCCTATAAATTTTGTGGTTAAAGCCCTGTCTACCTCGTTGGGGTTTAAAATATCCCCTTCGGCTATAAGCTTATGTCCTCTGTTTTGTACAGAGCTGATTTCATAGCCCTCTTCTCTTAAAACGTCTATATGCTTGGCAACAGCCGCCCGGCTGATGTTAAGCTTTTCTCCTATATTACTGCCGGAAATAAAGCCCGGCTGTTCTTTTAATATTTCCAAAATCTTATATCTGACCATCATAAAAATCACATCCTTTATGATTGATTATATAATATTATTTTGTTAAAATCAACAAGTTTAAGGAAAGTTTAACAATCCGAGCATAACAGTCTATATATTTTATATATTTCAAATATTCCTAATTTTAAAAGTCTCTGAAGAGCTGGTTTTACCTTTCAGAGACCTTTTGATGTGATATTTTATTGATTAGATTGCGTTTATAAGCAGGCTGTCGATTTCATCTAAGCTCGGTTCTGTTCTGTTTTGTTTTTCTTTAGTATAATCACCATAACCCAAATTATTTTGAGCTATAAACTTTGCTGCACCAACAACGCCTAAACATTCTTCCAAAGCTTTAAAACCTGCCGCCTGTATTTCCATAGGATTGTTTAAATTAACCTGTACCATATTAAAACACCTCCAATATAAATTTTAAGGGGTTCATAACCTTAACACTTAAATCCAATTTATCAGCCATCTTTTCCAATTTATCATCAGTAGTCAGCATATAATCTGCATTAGCGGCAGCAGCGGAAGCAATATGAAGGCTGTCAAATTCCCTTATTTTTGACTTTTCCATAATTTGCTTTGCATAGGTTTTGATACTTTCAGAATAAGCAATATGAGTTTTAGCCACTGTATATAGCTGTTTTATTCTGTTTTTTCTTATAGGATCTTGAATGTGTTCTATTTCAAGCTTTAATATATCGCTGCCGATAATTTCCAAATTACCAAATTCGCTGTTATAAAGAATAGATAAAACCGCATCTGTTTCCAAATGTATTCTTTCTTGGCTTTGATCATCAAAAGGTCGGTTATAACAGCAGCAATCCAAATATACCTTTTTCATATGTTTGTCACTCCTATATTATCTATCTTTATTTTACAACAATTCAGTTGTCTTATCAAGAAAATTTTGATGAATATTTATTTTGAATTTCTCAAAATTTTTCTTGACTTTCACATAAACCTTTGATATAATATCTTGGTGTCAAGTAAAAAAGCTTGAGGGGTGTATCAATATGAATGACAGAATTTTTATGAATTTGATATATGATTTTTACGGAGAGCTTTTGACCGAAAAGCAGAAAAATGTGTTTGAAAGCCATTTCGGAGAGGATTTATCCTTTGTTGAAATAGGCGAGGTTTTAGGCATAAGCAAGCAGGCGGCTTGGGACATTTTAAGCCGAACCAAAAAGCAGCTTTTAAAATATGAAGAAAAGCTGGGGCTTGCGGAAAGATTTTTGAACAACAAAAAGGAGCTTGAAGAGGCTAAGAGCCTTCTTGAAGAGGGTTCCGCCGATAAAGCGGAGAAAATTCTTGAAAAACTGATTGAACACTTTTAAACCGAGGTGATTTTTATGGCATTTGAAAGCCTTGCGGATAAGCTTCAGTCTGCGTTTAAAAACTTAACAGGAAAGGGCAAAATCAGCGAAAAAGACGTGAAAGCGGCTTTAAGAGAGGTTAAGCTTGCTCTTTTGGAGGCGGACGTAAACTTTAAAATAGTAAAGCAGTTTGTAAACAGCGTCAGCGAAAAAGCCGTAGGCAGCGATGTTTTAGAGGGGCTTAACCCCGGTCAGCAGGTCATAAAAATCGTAAGAGACGAGCTTGTAGACCTTATGGGAACAACCCAAAGCGCATTGACATTTTCTTCAAAAAGCCCTACTGTTTATATGCTTGCCGGGCTTCAGGGCGCCGGCAAAACCACAGCGGCAGGCAAGCTTGCGGTTCAGCTTAAAAAGAAGGGAAAGAATCCTTTGCTTGTAGCCTGCGACGTTTACAGACCTGCGGCAATAAAACAGCTTCAGGTTGTGGGCAGCGGCTGCGGAGTTCCCGTTTTCGAGCAGGGACAGATTAACCCTGTGGAAATCGCTAAAAACGGCGTTGCCTTCGCAAAGGAAAAGGGCAATGATATTGTTATTATAGATACCGCCGGCAGACTTCACATAAACGAGGAGCTTATGGACGAGCTTGCGGAGATTAAGCGTGAAGTCAGACCCCAGGAGATTTTGCTTGTTATAGACGCTATGACAGGTCAGGACGCAGTCAATGTGGCTAAGACCTTTGACGAAAAGCTGGGCATTGACGGAACTATTCTCACAAAGCTTGACGGCGACACAAGAGGCGGCGCAGCCCTTTCAGTAAGAAGCGTAACGGGCAAGCCCATTAAATACGTAGGTATGGGCGAAAAAACTGAGGACTTAGAGCCTTTTTATCCCGACAGAATGGCTTCCAGAATTTTGGGAATGGGCGATGTCCTTACCCTTATAGACAAAGCCGAAAGTGCCTTTGATGAAAAACAGGCGGCAGAGCTTGAGCGTAAAATGCGTTCAAACGATTTTAACCTTGAGGACTTCTTAAACCAAATGCAGCAGGTTAAAAAAATGGGACCTATTAAAGACCTTTTGGGAATGCTGCCGGGTATGAACAAAATAAATTTAAACGATGTTGAAATTGACGAAAAGGCTATGCTTCACGTTGAAGCTATTATTCAGTCAATGACTGTTAAGGAAAGACGAAACCCCGATATTTTAAACGGCTCCCGAAAGAGAAGAATTGCCAAAGGCAGCGGCAGATCCATTCAGGAAATCAATAAGCTCCTTAAGCAGTTTGAACAGATGAAGGGCATGATGAAAATGATGGGGGATATGAAAAAAGGCAAAAAGTTGGGACTTAAGCTCCCCTTTATGCAGTAATCAGCCAAGCAGCCGATGATTTTTCAGCGGTTTCTTATATAAAATCATATAAAATTTTTCGGGAGGTGAAAAAAATGGTAAAAATCAGACTTAAGAGAATGGGAGCTAAGAAAACTCCTTTTTATAGAATAGTTGTTGCTGATTCAAGAGTACCCAGAGGGGGCAAGGCTATCGCCGAGCTTGGTTATTATGACCCTGCTAAAGAACCTTCAGTTCTCAAGGTTGACGCAGAAGCAGCTAAGGAATGGTTAAGCAAAGGCGCACAGCCTACCGACACTGTCAGGGCGCTTCTTAAAAAAGCCGGCGCCTTATAAGAATTGTTGGGAGGTAACGCCTTATGAAAGAATTGCTCACAGTGATTGCAAAGGCTCTTGTGGATAACCCCGAGGGAGTTTTTGTAAAAGATTATACTGATGACGACGCCCTTATTTTAGAGCTGCATGTCAGCGAGGACGATATGGGCAAGGTCATCGGAAAGCAGGGCAGAATTGCTAAGGCTATCCGCACTGTGGTTAAAGCAGCGGCAATCTATGAAGATAAAAAGGTTGTTGTTAAAATAATGCAGTAAGATTTCATTTCTGCTTATAATATTAAAGCGTGTCAGGGAAATCCCCAACACGCTTCTTTTATTGCTGCATCTTGTTGAAGGCTTCCAACCAGTGTTCAGCAAGTATTCTATGTCCCTTTTCCGTTAAGTGTATGCCGTCGGGGCTTAAATCTGTAGGCTCAGTGCGGCTTAATTCCTCTTTAAAAATTTCATCCATAGGCAGATATTCCGCTCCGTATTTTTCACAGAGCTTTTTTATTTCCTTCCTCATAGGATCAAGAAACCTTTCCCAGTTTATAAGCTCCGCAGGAGAGGGAAAAACAAAGGGAGCGATTATAAGACAGGGCTTATTTGTAATTTTCAAAACTATTTCTTCATATGCTTCCGTAAAATGCTTAAAGCTTTTAGGGGAAGCCATTATTGAAGGAATATCGTTTACCCCTACAAGCAGGCTTATAAAATCGGGGTTTGACTGCAAAAATATGTTAATCCGCCGTTTTATATCTGCTGCCATAAAACCGTTTGTTCCTGTGTTTATAAGTTTATAGGGCAGCTTCTCCGACAGCATTTTTACATAGCCGTCACCAAGCCCGTCCCGGCTGTAAAGGTGTTCGCAGTCCGTAATACTGTCGCCCAAAAACAAAATCTTCTTCATTCAATTCACCTTATTCTGTAATAAACATAGCGTCGCCGAAGGAAAAGAACCTATAACGCTCCTTAATTGCCTCGGCGTAGGCGTTCATAATATTTTCTTTCCCTGCCAAAGCAGAAACAAGCATAAGCAGCGTCGACTCGGGCAGATGAAAATTCGTAATAAGATTATTCACTATTTTAAATTTATATCCGGGATATATAAATATGTCGGTTTCGCCTGATTTTGGGGTCAAAAAGCCCTTTTCATCGGCTATGGATTCAAGCGTACGTGTGGTTGTGGTGCCTACGGCGACAATTTTGCCGCCGTTCCGCCTTGTTTTGTTAATTATATCCGCTTGATCAGCCTTAAGAGTGTAAAACTCGGAATGCATTTTATGGTTCGAAACATCGTCAACCTTTACGGGGCGGAAGGTTCCCAAACCTACGTGAAGCGTTAAAGAAGCAATTTTAACCCCCATGTCTTGAATTTCTTTCATTAATTCCTGTGTAAAGTGAAGCCCTGCGGTGGGGGCTGCGGCTGAGCCGTCATTTTTGGCGTAAACTGTTTGATAGCGGTTTTTGTCCTCAAGCTTTTCGGTGATATAAGGGGGCAAGGGCATTTGACCCAACCTGTCGAGAATTTCCTCAAAAATGCCTTCGTAGCTGAAGCGGACTATTCTGTTTCCGCCGTCCGCTTCCGAAACTATTTCAGCCTCCAAAAGACCTCCGCCGAAAATAACCTTAGCCCCGGGTTTAAGCCTTTTTCCGGGGTAAACCAATGTTTCCCACGTATTTGCGTCAATTCTTTTAAGCAGCAAAACCTCAACTCTTGCTCCCGTTGTCTTTTCGCCTATTAATCTTGCGGGAATAACCTTTGTGTCGTTTATAACAAGGCAGTCGCCGGGGTTTAAATAAGACTTTATATCTCTAAAGGTTTTGTGCTCAACCGCTCCTGTGCCCTTGTGAAGAACCATAAGCCTTGAAGAGGCCCTGTCTTTAAGTGGGGTTTGGGCTATAAGCTCTTTAGGCAAATCATAATAAAAATCAGATGTTTTCATTTCTATCTATCTCCGTTGTTTTTTTCTTTTATTAATCAATTATACAATACGCTCCAAAAAAGTCAAGACCGTAAAGCATTAAGACTTTTAAAGAAATTTTTAATTCTTTTTCCTACACGCAAAAACCTCCGCAAAGTCACTGCGGAGGTTTTTTATCGTTTACGAAATTATAAACTTAAGTTAAGTCAGCTTAGGGTTAAATCTAATCAGCTGTTCTGACCGCCGATTTTAGCCTGGTTAACCTTTACGCCGGGGCCCATAGTAGCTGTAAGAACAACTGACTTAAGATACTGTCCTTTAGCTGCCGAGGGTCTTGCCTTTATAATTGCGCCCATAAGGGTATTGAAGTTTTCAAGAAGCTTGTCAGCCTCGAAGGAAGCCTTGCCTACGGGAACGTGGATAATGTTTGTTTTGTCAAGACGGTATTCAATCTTACCTGCTTTAATTTCCTTAACAGCACTTGCAATATCCATAGTTACTGTTCCTGCCTTGGGGTTGGGCATAAGTCCCTTAGGACCTAAGATACGACCGATACGACCCAACTGACCCATCATATTGGGCGTTGCAACGATAACGTCGAAGTCGAACCAGTTTTCGCCCTGAATTTTGGCGATCATATCTTCTGCACCTACATAGTCTGCCCCTGCTGCTTCAGCCTCGTCGGCTTTGTCACCTTTGGCAATAACCAATACACGAACTACCTTACCTGTACCATTTGGAAGTACAACAGCACCTCTGACCTGCTGGTCTGCGTGCCTTGAGTCTACACCTAAACGAATGTGTGCTTCTATAGTTTCATCGAATTTAGCAGAAGCTGTCTTTTTAACAAGCTCAACTGCCTCATTCGGGTCATAAAGCTTTGCCTTTTGAATAAGCTTAGCGCTTTCCTGATATTTTTTGCCTCGTTTCAAATTAAGTTCCTCCTTATGTGGTAATATCGGGAAGATACCTACCCTCCCACTGAAATAAATGTTTAAGGAAATGATGTAAAATATAATTATTCCTTAACAACGATACCCATGCTTCTTGCCGTACCCTTAATCATGCTTATAGCTGCGTCAAGATTTGCAGCTGTCAAGTCGGGCATTTTTGTTTCGGCAATTTTCTTTACGTCCTCATAAGATACGGTAGCAACCTTCTCTTTATTGGGCTTGCCTGAACCTGACTGAATGTTGGCTGCTTTTTTAAGCAGAACAGCAGCAGGGGGAGTCTTTGTAATGAATGTGAAAGACTTGTCCTGATATACGGTAATAACTACGGGAATTATAAGACCCATATCCTTCTTTGTTCTTTCATTAAATTCCTTACAAAAGCCCATAATGTTTACACCCTGCTGACCTAAAGCGGGGCCAACGGGGGGAGCAGGGTTAGCCTTGCCTGCGGGAATTTGTAATTTTACATAGCCTTGAATTTTTTTTGCCATTATCGGCACCTCCTATAAATGTGGTAATTGCGGGATTTTCCCTCCCACTGCGGACAGCGCCCGTCCGCATCTTCTCTGACAAAATGCTAAGGTCAGTCAATTCGGCTGATCTGACCGAAGTCAAGCTCAACGGGGGTCTCTCTGCCAAATATGGAAATCATAACAACAACGGTCTTTTTGTTAAGATTAATTTCTTTAATGGTTCCTGCGGAGTCTTTAAAAGGCCCGTCGTTTATAAGAACCGAATCGCCGACCTTGTGGTCAAACTTAACAACAACGGCTTTTTCAAGCCCGTTAAAGCGAACCTCTGCGTCCGAAAGGGGCTGAGGCTTTGAATAGTCTGTACCTACAAAGCTGGTTACGCCTCTTGTGTTTCTTACAAGATACCATGTTTCGTCGGTTAAAATCATTTTAACAAAAACATAGCAGGGATACCTCTTGCGAAGCCCCGTCTTTTTTGTGCCGTCGCTTTTAATTTCGGTATATTCTTCCTCGGGAATATGCAGCTCGCAGATCATATCCTGAATACCCCGGTTTTTAACGGTTTTTTCAATATCTGTCATAACCTTGTTTTCATATCCCGAATATGTGTGAATAACATACCACTTGGGTTCCTGTTTTTCCATTTTACTTAACCCCCATAAAACTTATTTCACTAAGCTTATAAGCGCACGGTAGAGATGTTCGAAAATTTCGTCATATCCCCAGATAATAGCGCCTACAATAAGTGAAAGGCAAATAACTGTTATGGTCTGCTTTAAAAGCTCTTCTCTTGAGGGCCAAATAATCTTTCTGTATTCGCCCATATGTTTGTTTAAGAACTGTTTAGCAGCGCCTTTTTCTTTTACTGTTACGTTTTTGGTGTTTTTTTCTTCCATTAGATAGATACCCCTTTCTGTAAAAAGGTCATCTCAGAGAAAGCCTTATTATTTGGTTTCTCTGTGAGTAGTGTGCTTATTGCAGAACTTGCAATATTTCTTGGTTTCCATTCTTTCGGGATGTACTCTCTTGTCCTTCATAGTGTTATAATTACGCTGTTTACATTCAGTACATGCCAAGGTAATTCTTGTCCTCAAAACCCTTCACCTGCCTTTTTCAAAAATAATGTTAGTTTCCTTCAGCCGCAAAAAATGCGGCACAAAAAAAGACGTTCTGCGTCTTTAAAATATATTAACACAAAGCCTAAATTCTGTCAAGTTAAATTTAAACTTTTACTTCACAAAATCAAAAAAACTATCTTGATAAGACAGCGGAATTGTTGTAAAATAAAAATACAGAATATGGGAGTGACAAACATATGAAAAAGGTATATTTTGAAATGCCGGAGACAGGCTTTAAATCTTTGGAAGAATATTTGGGCGTTGTTGGTGCAGCAAAGTTTATAGCTCAAAACAATTTGGGTTATGGTGATTATACTAAAGAAAAACAAAGCAGAACAGAACCGGGCTTAGATGAAATCGACAGCCTGCTAATAAACATATCTAATCAATAAAAATATAATGCTATTCCCTTGATTAGGTCATATTTTTTGACTTGACAGTTTATTGCCTTTATGATATTATAAAAATACAAAGGGGAGCAACTGAAGGCAGTTACCCCTCACCAAAAATGTTACTTGATTTTAAAATAACTGTCTTGGTTTAGGACGCCTGAGACGGTTATTTTTTTATTATGCTGCAGATTATTTTTATTATGCGTATTACTGCCGCAATAACTACGGCAAGCACATATACGTCATGAATAATCATTACCATAAACCTTGTCACCAAGAACCCGAAAGATGTCGGGCGGTTATCGAGAATTTTTTCAAAGAAAAAAATCTTGATAACCGTTTTTCCTTGCGGAAAAATTCTGAACACTCTTAGCATAATCCCTAAGATAACCGCTTAAATCATAAGCATCACCTCTTTCATATGTAATAGGACGGTGAGGATTTTCAGAACTTTTGCTGAAAGCAAAAGCAACCGCAATTTTTTAACCTCTCATAAATTTTCATAATTCGTTATATCGCTTTTTTTGCTGATAAATTCAAGGGTTTTTAAACTTATCCCCTTTGTAAGTCTACGCAAATCATTGCAGGTATCGAGAAAAAAGGTGTCAATTTGGTGTCTCGTAAATAGGCTTAAATGATTTTTATTTTGCCCTCTAAGTTGGCAAACGACTCCGCTTTTTTCTCTTTGGTAGCTTCTGCGTATATATCCATTGTTATGGATATGTTTGCGTGTCCCATTATTTCTTGAATGACTTTCAGATTAGTTTCGTTTTCGCAGAACCTTGTACAAAAGGTATGGCGTAAAGAGTGGACACTGAAATGTCTGATGATTAACGGTTCTCTGTGTTCGGCTTCAGCCCGAATGACTTCTTCGCTGTTACAAGCTTCGGTGATTTTATTTATCAGCTTGTTTATGGCTGAACCGCTGTACAGAGAGCCGTTTATATTTTCAAATATAAAGCCCTTGCAGCCGTCAACAACAGTTTGATTAAAGCCTTCTGTCATCTGCCTTTTTCTTTCAAAGAGCAGTGCGTTTTTTACATCTTTAAGCATAGGTATAATTCTCGTTCCCGCATCTGTTTTGGGAGTTGTTATGTAAAAGCCGTACTTACCGTCAGCCTTTTTACTATAAATCAGATTGTGATTTACAGAGATTGTGTTATCTTCAAAGTTGCAATCTTCCCAACGTAAGCCTGTTAATTCGCCTACACGGCAGCCTGTCCCTAAAAATACTGTAAACAAGGGAAGCAAGCGGTTATACTGTTGAGAATTTGCAACAAAATTTATAAATGCTTCCTGTTCTTGTATTGTAAGGGAGTGACGTTTTGGCTTTTTGAGCGAATAGGTTTTCTTTAAATCTTTAAGCACGCCTTCCGTTGGATTGGATACGATATAGCCGTCACGAACTGCAAAAGTAAATATCGGGCGAAGAGCCTTGTGTATTGTCCTTACAGAGCTTCACTCACTTTTTACACCTCACATTTTACATTTCGGCAGTTTGCTCTGCGTTTAACGTCCGGCTTTGCTGCAAGTTTCAATATTTTACTTTGTGTTTCTGACTGAAAATATTTTTTTCAGGAACTGTTGTCTAAATTTTCCTCTTGCTTTTTATCTGATATAACAATACAGGCATACAGTGCAGCTGCAATAAAAAGCATAAACACAGCTGCAAATATGATTAAAAATGTTATCACGCAAGTCTCCGCCTTTATATTTGGAATATAACGATAAATTTTATTTTCCCATTTATTATCTTTTACAACATTTAAAATAAAACACCTTGTATAAAGTTTTCATTTATATGATGCCGTAGTCAATGTTTGTATAGCCTGCGGCAATTTTTAAAAGCTAAAAACACTAAGCCGACACTGAAAACAATTGTTCTATACAAGGTGTTGTTTTATAAATTATACAGTCTGTTGGTTTCACAGAAATTGAAAATCAAAGCCCAAGCCATTCTCTTATTTTAGGCTCGGCGATGTCAATATAGCTTCCGCAGATTTCCAAGCCCTTTTTTATTTTTGCTCCGGGGCAGATACGTTTCAGTTCTTTTTCTGTGTCGGAAAGTCCGCTCCCCTCGTGGGTACAAAAGGGGTAAATTGTTTTGCCATTCCAATTAAAACTTTCCAAAAAGGTGTATACCGCCATAGGCATATTTCGCCAATAGATAGGATAGCCCAAATATATCTCGTCATATCTATTTATGTAAGCAGGTAATGACACAAGCTCAGGTCTTACATTGTTTTTTAAGTCATTCTGAGCCTGATTTACACAGACAGAATAATCTGATGAATATGATGTTTTCTGCTCTATTCTGAAAATATCGGTGTCTGCCAATTCGGCAATTATTTTTGCCGCCTTTTCGGTATTGCCTGTATTTATATGGCGGTACTCTCCGCCAAACCAGTTTTCTCCGGCTCTTGAATAAAATACTGTAAGCTTATTCACTTTAATTCCTCCTGTCTTGCAAAAGTCTGCTAAAATTGCCGTTTGTCTTTATTTATTGTATTCCTAATTCATCTATCCACTCTGTTATGTCCTCTTCCGAAACAGCCGAATTAAAACGTCTTCCCTCAAGCCGGTTTCCGCTGTTTGCCGCTTCTTCCAAAAGTCTGCCGCTTTCTCCCAAGTCTGAAGCTGCGGAGGTGCAGAAGGGTATGACGGTTTTGTCTGTAAAATCATTTGCCGAAACAAAGCTGCTTACGGGCCAAGCGGCAATTCCCCACCATATGGGATAGCCTATAAACACTGTGTCATACTTTTCCCAGTTTTCAGGCTCATAAGAAACAAGCTCAATATCTCTTAAGCTTTCATCATCGTGTTCAAGACATACCCTGCTGTCTTCGTCAGTATAGTTTAAGTCATCATCTGTATAGGGGTCGGCAGGCTCTATTTCAAACAAATCTGCGTTTAACACATTTGAAAGTATATTTGC
This sequence comes from Eubacterium sp., assembly GCA_020859645.1. Classification (GTDB taxonomy): domain Bacteria; phylum Bacillota; class Clostridia; order Lachnospirales; family CAG-274; genus JAJQCI01. The sequence continues at coordinate 37,727 of JAJBVU010000272.1, forward strand.
CGCCTTTTCGGTTGTTCCCGTTGCGGAAAAATATACAATTAAAACATTGCTGTCTGTGTTTTCATCTTCTGTATTAGCTTCTTCCGTTTCTGCAGCTTCCGCCGTTTCCACTGTGTCTGTGATTTCATAGGATTTTGTAATTGTAATAGTCTGACTTTCGCTGTCCCAGTCAACATCAAATTCAAAGCTTTCCGCAATAAATCTTATGGGCAGCATTGTCCTTCCGCTTACAACAGCCGGAGCCGTATCAAGTTCATTTGCCATTCCGTTAAAATATGCCGTATTGCTGTCAATAGTAAGCTCTATAACATCTCCGTTATATGTAAGTTCTGCTGTCTGCGTATCTTGGTTCCATTCAACCTCGCCGCCCATAGCTTCAATTATTGCTCTTATGGGAACAAGAGTTCTTCCCTCAACTATAACAGGCGGAGAGTCTATTTCTCTTTCGGCTTCGTTTACGGTCATAAAGCTGCTGTTAAT
>JAJBVU010000031.1 GCA_020859645.1 Eubacterium sp.
CAAAAGATTATATTCAAAGAACTGATATGCTGGAGGATACAAACACAAATATTTTGAGAATTTCCGAAGATTTTCCACCGGAGCTGCTTGCATTTTTTGATTCAAGCGTTGAATATTTAAAAATAAACGGTGAAAGAAAAAAGACTGAAATTCATCTGAAATTTAAAAACAAAGAGGAAATAATTTTGAACCGTTTTAAGGAACTGAATAAATATCTTTCATCGGGAACAATAAAAGGCATAAATACCTTTGTTTATGCTATGGAAATGTTTAAGTCGGGAGGATATATTTTAATCGATGAGATTGAAAATCACTTTAATCAGGAGATTGTGTCTGTTCTCATTAGATTTTTTCAGGATAAAACAATTAACCCAAACGGGGCTGTTTTAATTTTTTCGACCCATTATTCAGAATTGTTAGATGAATTTGAAAGGAATGACAATATTTATATAGTTCGAAATAATAACGGTATTTCTGCTCAAAAGCTGTCGGAAATTTTGAAACGCAACGACATAAAAAAGAGTGAAGCTTTCCAAAGCGGATATTTAGGCGGTACAACAATTAATTATAACCCCTATATTTCTTTAAAGAAAATGCTTGTGCGCCAAGCAAAGGGGGAATAATTGTGAAGATAAAGCTGTCAAATATAATAGCCTGTATATGTGAAGGAGCAGCGGAACAAACTATTATAGAAATGCTGCTTGATAATGATTTGCTTATATTCAAAAGGGAAAATCTTATAGATGAAAAAATTATTAGGATCAGAAAGGCTGAAAATTTTGAAAAAATATACTTAAGAAAGGGCTTTGATGAAAAGATAACCATACTTCGTGTTATAGACTCTCGAAGAGAAAGATTTAAACTAAGTAAAGCCTATGAATATAAGGTTGATGTTATTACTGTTATAACCGCCCCTGAAATAGAAATGCTTGTTATTTTAAGTGAAGGGAAATATGATGCGTTTAAGAAAGGGAATACCAAACCCAGTATTTTTTGTAAAGAAGCTTTGGGTTTTTCAGATGTAAAATCTCCGATTTTTTTAAAAAAATATTTCAGAGATGTAAAGTCTCTTATAAAAGCAATTGAAGAATATCACAGAATGGCTAAAATTCACAAAGAATAATACACTTTGTATTACCTTCTTAAAAATAACTGAATACAGAACAAAAGGGCAGCGAAAAGTCACAACTGTAAATTGTGTTTTTATCGCTGTCCTTTTATAGTTTGTGTTATACGTAAAGCGGAAAGAAAGATGGCTTATCTGTTTATATTATACATCTATTATTCCGTCATCGGGCGGTATTATGAATATAAGAATTATATATAATATAACTATAACTGTTCCGAAGCAGAACAAGGCGGCAATAACCGTCAGAACCCTTACGAGAGTAGGGTCAATTCCGAAATATTCTCCGAAGCCGCCGCAGACCCCTGCAAGAACCCGGTTGTTGATTGAACGCTTTAGTTTTTTCATAGGCTTTCTCCTTTTAGTACAAATACCTGAATAAATGATTTTCTTTAAGCGTCGCAGACTTAAATCCGCAAGGTGGGCTTTGCCCGCCTGAGGACAGAAACTTTTCTGTGAAGTTGATACTTTCAGAAGTATTCTCTGACGAGAAAACTCGCACTTTGTGCGACGCCGATGTCTTTCGGGTTCACAGTATCAACTTTGCGGAAAACTTGATGGTTTCTACCTTAGACACTGCGAAAAAATGGTAACATTTTTTCGCAAATAAGAATTAATTTTTATATTTAAGACCGCAAAGTCTGTGAGAAGCGAAGCTGTAGCAATCGTTTCCGCAGACAATAATATGGTCTAAAACCTTTATGCCCAAGGGCTCAAGATAATTTTTTATGGCGGTGGTTGTGGCAATATCCGGGTTTGAGGGCTTTAAATTTCCGTTTGGGTGGTTATGGGCGAGAATTATATAAGCCGCCTGTGACTCCAAAACCTTTTCAACTACATCCTTCATAGAAATTTCAACGCTGTCGGTTTTGCCTTTTCCTATAACAATATCTTTAAGAAGAACATTTTTGTTTTGTCTTATACCCAAACAGATTACATGAAAAACCTCTGTATTATCATGTGTTCTTGAAAACAGTGTTCTTGCATATTTTTGAACATCGTCGGGAGTATTCAAAAATTTGGGAACCTCGCTTGTCTTTTTTATGTAATATTCCGCAAGGTCGGACATAAGGGAAAGCTGAACAGCCACTTTTTCGGAAACGCCGCATTTTCTCATAAGCTCCGACGGTGAAGCCTTAAAAACTTCAACAAGGGAGCCGTCAAAGGCGTTTAAGATTTTGTGGGCAATTCCGTTTGTGTCCATTCTTGCGTGATATGAATAAAAAAGCAGAAGCTCTAAAATTTGGTGATCCTCAAAGCTGTCTATTCCGCCTTCGGCAATATATCTTTTTCGCAGTCTGCTCCTGTGTCCTTCGTGGACATTGTCATTATTGTTTGGCATTTAGCTTTCCTCTGAAACTTCAACATCCTCAACTTCCTTAACATCCTTTTTTATAGGAAACGCTGATTAATTAACTCATCGCAGCTTCACCGCAGATTTTTCCGATTGCTTCGTCATGCATTCTTGACATAGGCTCCGACTATGCCTGCGAATGCTTTCCTCGCCCTCGAAAAAATAAACGGCAAATCTGCTTCGGTGAACTAATCATCGTTCCCTATACCCGCATCCGCTGCCGGAGCAGACGATTTTTTTGTTTTTGCCGCCTTTTTCCACAAGGGGACTGCCGCATTCAGGGCAAAGCTCCCCTGTGGGCTTATTCCACGAAATAAAATCGCAGTCGGGGTTATTTTCGCAGCCGTAAAAAATTCTGCCCTTTTTGCTCTTTTTAATGAGAACCCTTCCTCCGCATTTTGGACATTTAACCTTTGCGTCCTCATAATAGGGCTTTGTGTTTCGGCACTCGGGAAAACCGGGACAAGCTAAAAACTTGCCGTATCTGCCGAATTTTATAACCATATTTCGTCCGCAGACCTCGCAGATTTCGTCGGTTTCTTCCTCTTTAACGGTTACGTCGGACTGATTTATCATAGCCTCGTCCAAAAGCTCCTTAAAATGAGGATAAAAGTCTCTCAAAATCTGCTTCCATTCGTGCTTGCCCTCTTCAACCTCGTCAAGCTGCCTTTCCATTTCCGCAGTAAAATCCACATTTACTATATCGCCGAAATTGTTTTTCAAAATTTCGTTTACTACAATTCCAAGCTCCGTAGGGTAGAAAAGCTTGTTTTCCTTCGTGACATAATTTCTTGCGGTGATTATGCCTATTGTGGGAGCATAGGTAGAGGGTCTGCCTACGCCGTTTTCTTCAAGAGTTTTAATAAGCAGGGCCTCGGTATATCTTGCCGGAGGCTGTGTAAAATGCTGTTCGGGCAAAAGCTTAACGGGCTTTAAAACACTGCCCTCGCTGCACTCGGGAATTTCCTCCTCAACAACCTTTTCACCTGCTTTTTCGGCGTTTTTCTTATATACCAAAAGATAGCCGTCAAATTTTATTCTGCTGCCGCTGGCTGAAAAATTATAATCGCCGTTGGCAATTTTTATGCTTAATGTGTCATAAACGGCGTTGGGCATCTGGCTCGCCACAAATCTGCCCCAAATAAGCTTGTAAAGCTTAAACTGGTCATTTGTCAGGCTGTCCTTTACAAGTGAAGGCTTTCTCAAAACCGATGAGGGACGGATAGCCTCGTGAGCGTCCTGAGCCCCGGCTCTGACCTTATATTCACGTCTTTCCCCTACATATTGCTCGCCGTATTCATCTCTTATAAAGTCACGGGTCTGAACATAGGCTTCGTCCGCAACTCTTACGGAGTCGGTTCTGATATATGTTACAAGACCTACTGTGCCTTCGCCCTTTATATTAATGCCCTCGTAGAGCTGCTGGGCAACGCTCATTGTTTTTTGAGAGGAAAAGTTAAGCTGCTTAGAGGACTCCTGCTGCATTGTACTTGTAGTAAATGGAGGAACAGGGTTTCTGACACGGCTGCCCTTTTTTACCTCTTTAACAACATAGTCATTTTTATTAAGGTCGGCTGAAATGGCGTCTGCTTCTTCCTTATTTTTTATTTCAATGCTTTTGCCGTTCTTTCCGCTGAGCTTTGCCTTAAGCTTCTTTCCCTCGGGGGTTTTAAGGTCAGCCTGTATGCTCCAATATTCATTGGGTATAAACTCGTCGATTTCGGTCTGTCTGTCGCATATAAGCTTTAAAGCCACAGACTGAACTCTTCCGGCGCTTAAGCCCTTTTTAACCTTTGCCCAAAGAAGGGGGCTTATTTTATAGCCCACAATTCTGTCTAAAATTCGTCTTGCCTGTTGGGCGTTTACAAGATCCATATCTATTCGGCGTGCTTCCTTAACGGATTTTTTAACCGCCGTTTTTGTTATTTCGTTAAAGGTAACTCGGTGAACTCTTTTATCGTCCTCGTCAAGCTTCAAAGCGTAGAGAAGGTGCCAGCTTATTGCCTCTCCCTCACGGTCGGGGTCGGTTGCCAGATAGATCTGCTTTGCACTCTTAACCTCTCGTCTCAGCTTTGCCAAAACCTCACCCTTGCCTCTTATGGTTATATATTTGGGTTCAAAATCATTTTCCACGTCAATACCCAGTTCGCTTTTGGGCAGATCTCTGACGTGACCCATGGTCGCCTCGATTTTATAGGTTTTTCCCAAAAATTTCTTAAGGGTTTTAGCCTTTGCAGGCGACTCCACAATTACAAGATTATTTTCCGAAGCCAATGTAATTGTCCTCCTTTTATATCAACTGATATTTCGCCCCGGGGAGCTTAGCTATTAAGCCGTTCATTTCAAGGCTTAAAAGAATAAGCTGCACCTCCGAAATATCAAGTCCTGTTTTCAAAATAATTTCTTCAAGAGAATCGTCTCCCGAATTTATACAATCATAAACCAATTTTTCCGAATTTTCAAGACATATTTTTTCTTTGGTCAAATTTTTTTCTTCCTCCGGGTTAATGCCTACGGCAAAAAATGCGTCGGAAGCCTCTGTCATAAGTGATGCGCCGCTTTTAATAAGAGCGTTCGTGCCTTTGCTTGCGGCTGAATTAACACTGCCGGGAACGGCAAAAACCTCTCTGCCGAAGTCAACTGCCAAATTCGCCGTAATCAGGGAGCCGCCTCTTTCCATAGCTTCCACCACTACAACCGCCATTGAAAGCCCGGCTATAATTCTGTTTCTTTCGGGAAAATATCTTCCGTTGGCTTTTTCGTCAAGGGGATATTCGCTTAAAACACAGCCGTTTTCCTCAATGCGTTTCATCAAAAATTCATTTGTTTTGGGATAGCATACATTTACTCCGCAGCCCAAAACAGCTATGGTTTTTCCGCCTGCTTTAAGCGCCCCTCTGTGGCTTGCGCTGTCTATGCCGTCTGCCATTCCGCTGACAACAACTACGCCCTTTTCTGCAAAATCGCCGGCAATTTTTTCAGCCGCCGCCATTCCGTAGGGAGTAGCCTTTCTCGTGCCTACCATACTGACGGTCTTTTCCTTTAAGACATTTTTGCCGCCCTTTAAATATAAGCCGAAGGGCGCATCATAAACCTCTCTCAATATTTCGGGATAAATTCCGTCTCCCTTTATTATATATTCAACTCCGCTGTTATAAACCCTGTCTGCATATTTTTTAAGCTTTTCCGGGTCTCTGTTTTCACAAAGCTCATCTATGTTTTTATCGCTTAAGCCCTTAATCTGCTCAAAGGTCTTTCGGGGCGTTTTGAAAAGCTCTTCAGCTGAGCCGAATTTGTGCAGCAGAATGTCTCTCTTGTGGTGCGGTATGTTTCTTAACATAGAAAGCCACATTAAATATTCCTTTTCCCCAAGCATAAAATCATTCCTTATTCCTGTCGAAATTTCTCAAAGACAGAGCTTCCGCTATATTCATACTGCTTATGTTTTCGGCTCCGTCCAAATCCGCAGCTGTTCTTGCGATTTTAAGAATTTTGTGATAAGCCCTTGCGCTGAGGTTAAGGCTGTCAAAAACCTTTTCTATAAGCTTTTTTTCGGCACTGCCCAAGGGGCAGTATTTATCGATTGTGCCGGGGGTAAGCTGTGAGTTAAACCTGAAAGGCTCATCTTTATATCTTTCCTGCTGAATTAACTGTGCTTTAAGCACCTTTTCCTTCATTTGGGCTGAGCTTTCGCCCTCTGAAGCCTCCGCAAGCTTTGAATATTCAAGGCCTCCGGCTTCAGCCTGAATGTCAATTCTGTCAAGAAGAGGACCCGAAATCTTATTTTTATATCGTATTATGCTGTTGTGGGAACAGCGGCATCTGTCGGAATAGCCGTAATAGCCGCAGGGGCAGGGGTTCATAGAACCCACAAGCATAACATTAGCCGGGTAGGTGACTGTTCCGTTGACTCTGGAAATAGTTATTTCGCCGTCCTCAAGGGGCTGGCGAAGCTCCTCCAAAACCACTCTCATAAATTCCGGCAGCTCGTCTAAAAAAAGAACCCCGTTGTGGGCAAGACTGACTTCTCCCGGTCTGGGCAGTCTGCCTCCGCCTACCATAGCGGTGTTGGAAATTGTGTGGTGGGGGCTTCTGAAGGGACGTCTTGAAATAAGCGCTTCACTGTCCTTAATAAGCCCTGCCACAGAATATATTTTTGTAACGTCTATACTTTCTTCAAAGCTCATATCAGGCAGAATCGAGGGAAGGCGTTTAGCCATCATTGTTTTGCCCGTTCCGGGAGGACCCACCATAAGAATATTGTGCATACCGGCTGCCGCAATAAGCATAGCCCTTTTTACATTTTCCTGTCCCTTAACATCTTTATAGTCAAGTCCCTTAAAATCATCGGCGGTTTTAATAATTTCCGCCTTATAAGGCTCTATGGGAAATCTGCCGTTTATATAGTCGCAGCACTCTCTTAAGCTTTTTACGGGAATTGTGTCAATGCCCTTAACAAGAGCCGCTTCGTTTCTGTTTTCATAGGGCAGAACGAATGCACTGAAGCCCTTGTTTTTGGCGTGAAGAACCATAGGCAGAATACCGTCTACACGTCTTACGCTGCCGTCAAGAGAAAGCTCCCCTGTGAACATAGTGTTCTCAAAAAACGTTCTGTTTATTTTAAAGCTGCCTGCGAGAAGCCCTAAAGCTATGGGCAGGTCATAAGAGGGGCCCGCCTTTTTTCTGCCTGTGGGAGCAAGGTTTACCACAATAGCCGAGTTATAGGGGAATTTAAGCCCTGAGTTTTCAGCCGCAGCCCTTATTCTCTCTTTAGACTCTCTCACCGATGAATCGGGCAGACCTACTATATCAAATGAAGGAAAACCGCTTTTAACGTCCGTTTCAACACTGACGGTAAAGCCCTCAAGCCCTTCAAGTCCGCAGCTCATAACACTAACCAGCATAAATCTTTCTCCTTAACTCCCAAAATAAACCTAACTCTTACTAAATCAACCGGTCAAAAGCCTTTTCCGCTCCGACCCTCAAACAAATACTATCATCATATAAACCAAATTGCAAGAGTTTTTTTAAATAGTGTGTAAAAAACTTAAAGGCAGCAAGTAAATAAGCCGCCTTTTTTAATAATTATTCACTCATATATTATATAAGCTGAACCAAACAATATTTTTCACCTGTTTTATTATCAATATTTATCTTTTTATTAAAAACCGCAAAACCGTTGTTTGTATAAAAGCTTATTAACTTCTCGTTGTCCTCACATTCCAAATATGTAAGCTTGCCGCCTATTTCATTTTGAGCGGCAACAATTGTATCTAAAGCAAGGTCTAACAGTTCTTTTCCGCTGACAAGCCTGTTTAAGCCGTCTTTATAGTTTTTCCCCAGGGAATTGATGATTTAAGGTAATAAAAAATAATTTTACGGAAAAATACTGCGCTCCACGCATAAATAAAACCT
>JAJBVU010000110.1 GCA_020859645.1 Eubacterium sp.
GGCTTGCGGAATATCTCAACATATCGCCCCAGGCGGTTTCAAAATGGGAGAGCGGAATATCTCTTCCCGACATCACCTTTGTTGCGCCGATAGCCGCTTTTTTCAAAGTAAGCACCGATGAATTGTTATCGTCTGACAGGAGCGTTATCGATTTAAACCTGCGGCAATACAAGAAAAAGCTTGAGGAACTGACATTGAATTATGATTACGGCGGAGTTGCCGAATTATGCCGCGAGGTTTTAAAGGAATATCCCGGGCAATATGAATATATGATAAGATTGGCAGGCACTATCTTGAATGAAAAGCCGCTTACTCCGAATATGACAGAGGAGGTCATATCGCTTTGCGAGGCTGTGTTGGAGGATTGTTTGGATGAAAATTTGCGGGTGGAGGCAAAAGGAATACTGGCTTTTGCTTATTCGCACATTGACAGAAAGGAGGAGGCTTTAAAGCTCGCCGAAACCTACGTCAGCTTTTACGATTCCAAAGAATTTATGACAGAGCTGATTTTACGCCATGCAAAGGATAAACCGGCATTGATAAAGCAAACTCAAAGCAATATTGCCATGCTTGCCGACAAGATGGTCAGCGAGCTTATATATTTATCTTCAAACGGCTATATGGGCGAACGCTTGACCTTAGATGAAAAAATATGCTTTGCGCAAGCGGCTTTGAAAATTTACAGTGCGATTTTCTGCGAGGGACACACGGCAAAAAGCAACGGGCGGTTCAGACATATTTATGAAAGAATGTCAGAGCTGTATTGCTGTAAGGGAGATAAGGAAAAAGCGATTGAAAATTTGCGTCTTGCTGCTGAATCGGCAATAGCCTATGATAAGCAGATAGGCAGTAACGAAAAGTATACGTCAATATTTGTTTGCGATTGCGAATGTTGGCACGGCGAATATTCCGATGTGGTAAGACTGCTTCAGCTTATGGAGGAACGCAAATCATTTGATTTTCTACGCAATGAGCCGGAGTTTGTGTCGCTTAAGGAGCGTATGGAAAGTAAAGTAAAGGATTTGAGTGTATAGGTGCGGGACATTTGCGCATAGATTATAAATATCCGACAGGCTGAGCTTGCCGAATATTTTGTCATTAAAAAGAAAATGAGCGCAAGCTCATAATTGCAAAAAGCTGTCGGTGACAGGTTTTTGCTCACAGCCGAATCAATGAGCTTGCTCATTTTGCATTGGCAACAATGCCGTTGTAAACGTTCAAGTTTGCAACTCGGCTGTACGGTCGATGAGCTTTAGCGAATTGACCGCACGCTCTTGAATAAGTCGGCTTTTCATAAATATTCAACAGACATCGAGTCTGTTGAATATTTTGCTGTTTGCTTTGCAAACGCATCACGTCCTCGCTTTTCGCTCTTTCTCGCGGTCGCGCATTTGCGTTGCCGAACGCCGAAACGATATACGTAACATTGCCGACCGTTCTCTTGTACGGCTCGGCTATCTTGATAAAATTATCGGACATAAAAATGCTCCTCTCGTAAATTTATTTGCAAGCCTTCTTGCGCCATACATTCTATGACAACGGGAGCAAAAACTCATTGAGCGCGGATTGAGCGAAAATTGAGCGAATAAAAAAAGACCCCGCAACCGATTTTACGATTGCAAGGTCTTATCGATTTTATGATTATTTAAAAATTTCAAAATAGCACATCTACAGCTTTAGCAGATATAAATACGAATTTCTATCGGGATATTCATACTGAAACGGAATCTGTTCATTCGTTATTCGTTTGAATCCCGCTTTTTCATAAAAACGGTGTGAAGTCTTTGCGACAGCTGGCGTATCAAGTAGAGCTTGCTTATAGTTATTTTCTTTCAAATAAGAAATAACAGTCTCATATAAAGCCAATCCGATTTTCTTGTTTCGCCAATCCGCTCTCACAAAAAATTTCTTTAAAACAGCGTTTCCATTGCCGTAATTCATAAAAGCAAACGTGCCTATCACTTCGTTATTTTCAACCGCTATCCAAAATCCGCCGCCGTTCTTTTCATAAAAAAGCGGAATATCAAGCAAATCCGGCTGTTCTTCGATAGACAGTGCAATTCCCGCTTCCTCATTTTGAATATGTAAAATCAGGTCAATTATTTGCTGCCTATATTGCTCTTGATAACGGCAAATTTCCATTATAAATTCACTCCAAACTGTAGTTTTTATTTCAGATTCATTCCGTCACTGAACGCGTTCCCGACTCTTTTCGGTTACTTTGTAATATCCGTGTGTGTACGGGTCAAACGCAATAGCCGATACCTTTTCAATATCGACATTATCACCGTTCATAACGCTTTCGTCGGCGGTTACATTAACAACCTTTCCGACTACTCCGCAGCCGTATTCGCCGTCCTGATATTCGATAAATTCACATTCCATACAGATAGGAAATTCATTTATAACGGGCGCGTCAACATTGGCGGATTTTGTTGAGGTCAATCCGCTCTTTGCGAATTTGTCTGACATATTATTGCCGGAAACTACGCCGAAAAAGTCCGCTTCAACAACGTGCGCCGCGTCCGCAATGCTTACCGTAAAGGCTTTTCTTGCCTTTATGTTCCGGACCGTTTTATGTGTTTCTGTGAGATTGAGAATCACGTGGTCGCGTTCAAGCATAGTACCCCAAGCGGCGTTCATAACATTTACACTGCCGTCCTTGTTGTACGTTGCTATCATAAGCACCGGCATAGGAAAAATCGCTTCGGTTGTCTTGATATTTTTTCTCATTATAGGTTCCTCCTCATAAATACTCTATAAATATTATACCACTACCGCACAAGAAAAGCAATCCATTAAGACTGTTTTTCTGTGCAATAATTGAGGAATTTTATTTGTCCGACATCTTCGTATTATCAATTATTTAAATAAAAACTAATCAATTCATACTCAATTCGCGCTCAATGAAAAATCTGTCGGTCTATCATATACTAACGGTATAACATATTTGACAGAACATTGCCATAAACGATTTTGTAAATTCGTTCGACAAATATATTGCCTTTTCTCATAATCGGCGGTATAATGTAAGTAAGCAAAATGTTTTGGATTGCTGTTCGGAAAGGATTAAGATTATGAAACAGCAATTAAACAAAACAACTGCTCTTTATTGCAGGCTTAGCCGCGATGATGAGTACCATGGAGACAGTATGAGCATACAGACACAGAAGTCAATGCTGAAGCGATATGCCGATGAGAACGGATATATTAACTGTCAATATTTTGTGGACCAAAAACTAACGGATATGATACAATTAAATGAAAGGTTCATAGCCTAAATAGCTTGATTTCAAGCCTTTTTCAATCAAACGAATTTTAGCCGACCGAAAAGTCAAGGCTTTTTTATTTTGCGAAAAAATTGCACTCTCAAATAATTGTAGCACTCCTAAATGATTGCTATGGGTTTTATTTGAAAGTGCAAGTTTTAATTTGAGAGTGCGGATAGGTTTTTGCAAAACACCCAGTCAACAAAGTTAACTGGGTGTAATAACGAAAATGTACATTATGCTCTTTCTACGTCAAGTTCTTCTAAAGCACCTTGCTCATCCGTTACCGAAGCGAGAACCTCGAATAGCTCTCCTGTTTCATCATTTACAATAATGTCGTCCTCACGCTCTGGATTCATAACGTGAAAATTCCCTTTATCGGTTACGAATTGTCCATTTTCACTTTTTTCTATGTGTAATTCTATAGCCATATTAAACACCTCCCATTCTGCTCAAATTAACACTCAATACGATATACAAATGATGCTGTATTTTTTTAAATCCCTTGCACTATTGCCAACAAGATTTCCTTTTCGTCTAAAACCACATACGATGCATTTCATATAGAAATTCTTTGGTTATCGGATATCCCGATGACTTACCAATTATTGAATCAACTCCACAATACGGACATATTGCAGTTCCACGTCTGTCGCAGTTGTTATCATCGATTATCCATTCCCTAATTTCAGATGGCTTAAATATTTCAAGGCAATAGAAACAGCCGCAAACAGAATCTGTCTCTAACTCAGGCTTATGATTATTACTATACTTATGCGCTTTTTCATAATCAATTTTTTTCATTTACTCTTTGCTCCCTCACATTTGCAATAGCTTCAGTCCATAAACAATTTTATAGTAAAAGACATTCCAAATCCATTTTATTCCCATCTAAATAGCAATCATACGCTTTTTTTGCAGGCAGAAATCTGACCTTAATAGTTTTCAATCCTAATCCATTCAGAATTTCCATTGATACCTCTCCCTTATCGACAACCGATTCTTTTTCCGTCGGCATCAAAAAGCAATTTTTCACAGTAGTAAATCCATGTTCCGTAATAAACTTTTTATAGGCAAGTTGATATAAATACTGCTTTGTTACGGACTCTATTCCCGGCTGTGCTTTGGGCGTGACACCTTTCTCTAATTGAGGGGTGTAATATTTCGCATCAAAAATTATAAATTGATAACCATGCGCAGTTTCGGATATAGAAATCAAATCGGGAACCAGTGTATCATTTGCCCTTTTTTGAGTCATAGTCCATAAAGGTTTCTCAATTAGGTCAATCAGCTTTAAATTTGGATTATATTCAGAACGAAGCGATACCGGAAACTTTAGCGTACCGAGTCGAGTATTAAGTTGATTGTCCATTATTTCAGCGCATACCTTTTCCCAAACGAGATTGAAACTGTTCGTCCCAAATAACGACAAGCAATCCGAATCACTAAGTCCGTGACCTTGCGCTATGTATGCATACATGGTTTTTAGCACAAGTTGTTTTCTTGTGTTAAACTGAGTGTTGAGTTCATTTTCTATGCGATACAATACATAATCTTTCTCGCCAAAATTATCCAATTGCTCATCAGTCAAATCAATCTCCGTTATTTCAAATAACGAGAGTAAATCGGCATCCTCCAAATCTTTTGACACAGATGTCAATATGCATTCATGCAACCGCTTGAAATAGCCGTACTCGTCATTCACACGCTTTTTTGTCTGCAAATCAACATAATACGGACGATTATTTGAAATTAAGGTAAATGTGTCGTTAATTGTTCTGTCCCAAATAATCTCACCCGAACCATTGCTTTCTATAATTTCCTCCGAGGTGCTGTATACACCATTTTCATAATAGTCATGCATAAGGTATAGCATTATTGCCAACAGGTTGAATGACCTGCTTTCATTTGTGTCATTGGTCATTCTGACAATCTGTTCCTGAGAATTATACTTTTCCAAAACTTTCAACACCTGACGCAATTCATTTTTTGGCGCGCAGTCCTCAATAAGATATTTCGGATAACACTTCAGCACTCGTCCGGCGATAACAACGACTCCCACAAAGGTGAAAACATACAGATATTCATTTTCATCGGATTCGACATCTGCTATCGCTATATCTTCATCTGTAAGGTCTGACATATTCTTTTGCAAGTCAGATGTTTTCACAGCTTTAAGAATACCATATTCTTTCAGCCGTCGAATAAGCGGCAAAGTCTCTGTTTCGGAACAATGTAAAATATAGCATAGTTCCTGCTCGGTATATCGTTTTTGTTCTCTCACAAATTCGGAGACCATAACTTAAGACCTCCTTATACTTCATCAGGTTGACGGTCAATAATCTCCGGCTCGGCTTCGTTTTGAATATCCTTATTGAAAATGTCAATACCCTTTTCCTCGAATTCACGGCAGATTTCCGAATATCTGTTACTGTTTTTGGAGCAACCCTCGAAAAGCTTCGCTCGTTTTTGCTTAGCGGCATCCTCAAACAAGTACATAATAACTTTATTCTTGAAAGTGCGGATAAACTTATCACGGTCAATTTTTTCACCGTTCGGTGGAACAACTATATTTTTTGAAATGAAGTACGGTCCAAGTTGCTTATCTTCATTTATCTTTTCGTTTGCCAAAAAGTTATTTATAGCTCTGCGAAGCTTATTCCATTCCACCTTCTGCTTGGTATTCCCATTTCCAAGAATGACTGTTTTACCGACCAGTTTCTCTTCATTTTCGTTAATGCCGAGGTACGTGAAATCCCATCTGCGCTTAAATGCGGTATCCATTGGAAACACTCCTTGGTCGGCACTGTTCATTGTTGCCCATATAAACATATTATCAGGTATGCGAATCTTGGAATAATCTTCTGGGTTCCCTCCGAGTTCAGATGCAAGGTACTGCTTGATATCCTCCGATGCTTGTATTGGATATTCACTTACATCATTATCTCTATCAAGGAGCTGAAATATATCCCCAAACACAGCCGCTACATTGGCACGATTTATTTCTTCGATAATAAGCAGAAATGGTTTCGGTGAGCCTGTTCTTGCATTTTTCAGTGCATTTACATATACACTCATAAAAGGTCCCGGTACATACTTGTACGTAATGGCATCTTTACCATCGCTGTCCTTGCACGGAACCGGCTTATATGTTCCAACAAAGTTCGCATATGAATAATCAGGGTGAAAAGTTACGCGTTCATAATCCGTTTCGTTTTCCTCCCCAAGAAGTTCCATACGTTCTTTATTCATTGTAAAACTTTTTCCCGTTCCCGGCGCACCGAAAAGAATGCGATTACGAGAAAATCGGCTGTCGAAGCCCGTGTGGAAACAAATGGATTTTTCTTTTGCATTAACTGTTGATTCTATGCTTTCTTGTTCAACAAGAAATTTGCGATATAAATCCAAACAAGCAGACATTGCCCCGTTTCCACGAGCCTTATTAATACTTTCAAATTTTGCACTACTCTTTATCTTATTAACTGTTTCATCCAAAGAATTCACATCATTAATATTAAATAATCAACCCTCAATTCGCGCAACATAACAAAACCTCAAAAAATGGCTTACCTATGCGGAAAACTGAACATTTGGCAAACAGGGATTTTACTGCATAAATGGCAAAATCAAGAAAAATTCGGCATATTTCGGCAACGAATTGGTATCAAAATTGGTATCAGTGGTATCAAATTGGTATCAAAATAACTAAACAATTATTTAATAAAAACAAACCATAGACACTATTTTTTAATTATATAGAAAAGCGAATAACTAATGAATAAAAATTTATTCCCCTTTCCATATGATTAAAGATAAAACGCAAAAAAAATAGGCACAAGGAAAAATAAATTCCCTGTGCCTATTAACTTGACCTATCGTCATTATCACGGCATACCGCTATAATTGCTATAACTCCCAATATAAAGAACCCGCTCGTAAAACACGGAAGTAGGGTTTCAAGTATCTTCAATCCCATAATGTCCAAAACCACTCCGAGAACAATTTAAAGAATTTGTTCTTTGCCTTGTTCTGTTTCTTTTTTTTTGATAGAATATTCCCGTTTTCATTGTATGTAATTTACTTTTTCTTTTTTTTACAATCAGCGTTTTTGCGAAATCCATATTATTTTTTTCTTCACCCATTTTTAATAATTCTTCAGCAGAATAATTTTTTCTTATATTTTGCACTTCATAATTATTTTTGTTTGTTCTTTTCTTTTTAATTATTATACTTCACCAATTTCTCCCTTTCTGTTTCTACTTAACAAGTAAGTCATAAGTAATGAAGTCGGTTGCATGATAGCTTAATAGTACAATAGGGGTCGGGCATAAGTTACCTTTGTCAATAGCTGAAATCTACAAAACAAAAGTGGCAGTCTAACAACTGCCACACAATTTCATTTTATCTGCCACAACTTTTGATAAAGAATATTTGTTTCATATGTGATTTATATTTGCTTAATCATCTTCTAAATCATCAATTTCATTTATAATAGTATCACGATATTCGCCCGCTTCGTCATAACTATCAAATTCTTGTACGCTATCCCACGGAACATCATATCTTCCGAAATTCAAAACAACATCTTCAGCATTATCGC
>JAJBVU010000169.1 GCA_020859645.1 Eubacterium sp.
GTATATATGGGTAGGGTCGTTGGCATTATTATAAATAAAGTTTTCTATATCTTTTATGCTTTTATAGGAGAAAAAGGATATAAGCGATAGTTCAAAAAGGATCATAACATTTTTATATGGTGGTGATAGTATGGCTAACGTATTTGATGTAGCAAAATATATACTTGAAAAAATGGGTAAACTCAGCACTTGGAAATTACAGAAACTTGTATATTATTCTCAGGCTTGGGCATTAGCTTGGACGGAAAAGCCTTTGTTCGACGAAGATTTTGAAGCTTGGTCTAACGGTCCGGTATGCAGAGAATTATTTAACTCTCATAAAGGTAAATATGCAGTTACGGAAGATGATATTCCTAACGGAGACATATCAAAGCTCAGTGATGACGAAAAGGACACCATAGACGTTGTTATAGAAGGATATGGAAATATGCTGCCATTTGAATTGAGACAACAAACCCATAACGAAGATCCGTGGATAAATGCAAGAGGCGGTCTTCCTGATGGAGTTCCTTGTGACACAGTAATAACAAAAGATGATATAAAGTTTTATTATGAGAGCTTGTAATTATGGCTAAAGATAAACAAATAAAAACTAAAGGTTCAAGAAACAGAACTTATGTTAAAAACAAGGTTACTAATTCAGACAAAAAGAATGTAGTGTGGTTGTTTGACAACATTGACAGAGACGGCGAATTTGCCTTTAATTTAGACCAAATGGAGAAAGACGGAAATATAAAAGTCATTTTTGATAAAATGCTTTCTTATTCAACAATGACTTGGAGTTCTGTTAAATTGCAAACTCATGATTGGACCGGCAAATCAAAAAATCATTTTATTAATGCAGACAGATTTTCGGAAGAAGCTGCTAAACGGTTTGAAATTAAATGCTCAGTAGAAGATGCAGACCGCATATTTTCTTTTGCATTGACATATAAGTTGAGGATTATCGGAACGGTTTCTGAATCGGGCGAATTTTTTCACGTTATATGGTATGACCCTAACCACAAGTTTTATCCGGTAAGCAGATAGTAAATTAATAAGGACGAGCCGAAATGCCCGTCCTTTTAACTTTTTTAAAAATGGTCAAAATCTCGCTTAGCTGTTTAAATGAGCTTACCGCTGACAATTTCAAATTCATCCCAATTTATGCCATATAAATATCCGGGATACTCTTCAATTTCAGGGTCGAAGCCAGTTTCATCTATAACTCTATACCACCCTAATACTTCATCTTTACCGATTATGTCATAAACCTTACCCTTAATAAAACTAAAAGGGTCACTTTTTCCCAAATACTTAGCCTTTATATTCAGTGGCACTTCTGTTGGCGGAATTTTAAAATCACTCATCTTTCACCTCTATAATAGCGAGCTACTAATATGCTTTATTCTTCATCATCGTCAATATCATCAACCCACTCGGGACGCCACCTAGATTGATACTTTTTGCGATATTCATTAAGACTATATTCGTTTGCACACTCTGGCTCGTCTGGGTACTCTTCCTGAAAGCCATCATCCTCCCATCCGCATACATCACAAATATCGTAAGAATTATAGCTTTCAAATTCAGTCTTTCCGCAAACAGGACATTTATGCTTACTCATAATTATATTCCCTCCATGTCCTTTAGCTTATTTAAGCCGATGAAAATTTTCTTTGCCTAAGTTTAAATTAGCTTACCGCTGACAATCTCAAATGTTTTATCATTCCATCCGTGAAGATAACCGGGATATTCGTCAACTTCCGGATCATATCCAAGTTCATCTATAATTCGATACCATCCAAGAACCTCATCTTTGCCAATTACATCATAAGTTTTACCATTGATAAAACGAAACGGATCACTTTCGCCTAAATATCTCATTTTAACATTAACTGGTATTTCAGTTGGCGGAATTTTCATATTATCACCTCAAAATCTACGTTTTACTCGCAGTTCAACTCGTCCAACGCCTTTGCATTCAAACCAATGCAGTTCTGCTTTTGATGTACTGCCATCTTTGTTATATACCGTAGCCTCGCCACGTGTATGTTTCCACTTTCCGACAGTTCCCCCGTACCGCTTAATAAGCTTAGCTTCTTTGCGTACAGGATTTTTCTTTCCGGGTCCGGCAAAGTCAACAATTTTTGTTATTGTACTTCCGACTTTTAATGTTACTACTTCGTCTTCGTCTTTAACTTCTGTATCAGAAGTAATATACATTTTTCCGTTTTTACGCTTAAATGAAGTAACTTTCCCTTTCAGACCGCTCGGAGCTGAACCCCCGACCTGACCGGGAACTCCTGCGTGATTGTGGTTGCCGCTGCCGGGTCCTCCGTCCTCATTTTCACGTTGGAAAAATCTTTTATAAATGATAATAGCAAGCCTAAAAGCCTCTTTGGGATCGGAAGTGCTCATCATCCGTTCGTGCATTCTTCTCTTCTGACGCTGTTTATATCTTGCTATTACATCTTTAATATTCATTATAACACAACCCCCTTGAAATGTCACACTTTTTTGTAGTTTTCATAAAAATTTATATAATAAGTCTATCATCTAAGTGGTAGGACATTCAAGGACATTTTAGGACAATGTAGGACACCTTGTGTTATATAACATTAACCTGTTGATTTAAGTGCTTCATTCATTTCTGCAATAACCTTATTCAATTTTTTAATGCCGCTGTATTTTTTAGTGAAGCACTCCATTTCCTTCCAAGCACTCGTAATAAGCCGTTCCATCAGCTCCTCATCGGATAAAACCACATTGATGTGGGTATAATTGCCTGTGCTTTCTGTTACTCTCACAAATGCCCTTGTGGGTGTTGCTTCATTCTTTTCGGGTTTGATAATAATGCACCTGATAATGTGGGCTGCCTGATCCTCTCTGTATGCTTCCGCAGCTATGGAATCATCCCATTCAAATTCATTATGAAGAGGTGTTCCCTCTTCCCTGTTTGCGTCTAATAATCTCTTGGGAGTAAGCTCCCCTGTCTTTGCTATTTTCTCACACATTTCTCCGGCAATCTGAGCCGGAACCTTAATTCTTGAATTGCTTTTGTATGCGTATACCATTTTATCACCTCAGATTTTTATAATTTTTGAAAATAAACCTTGCCATACCGCACCGCACCCCACCTAACCGTACCGTACTTTACCTAACCTTGCCTGCCGCAACTTGCTACGCCCAACCCTTCCACACCTCGCCCCATCTAACCCAACCACTCCAAAACCCGCCTGCCTTGCCATGCCTAATCCGACCCCACCTCACCAATCCACAACTCGCCCCGCCTGCCACGCCGCTCCAATCCGCAACTCACCGCTCCTGACCCAACCTCGTTACAACCTGCCAGCCCTGCCAAACCCAACCTCAACCCGTCGCAACTTACCTGACCTTGCCTGCCGAGCCTCGCCCAACCTGACCGTACCAAACCCCGCCCTGCCATACCTGCCTCACCCTGACTCAACATTCCCCACCTTAACGAGCCGTACACCGACTTGCCAAGCCTCGCCTGCCTCGCCTTGCCGCACCGTACCCCAACAAGCCCCGCAATGCCCGGCCACACCATGCCTGCCAAATCACGCCTTGCCACGCACCACCGCTACCTGCCTAACCCCTACCCACCAGACCGAGCCTTGCCAGCCAAACCTTACGGGTTTAAAGAACATTAAAACGATTTCTTGATACTGTACATACCATACTGACCATCTCTTTCAGGTCTCCACTCACCGATTCCGCAGCAATAACCGCCTGCATTTATCATATTGATAATATTTTCCAAGCTTATAGCTCCGTTTTCGTTGTAGCTTATGGTCAAATCAATGCTCCATTTTTTAAATTCCCCACGGTATCGGATGTCAGCTGTTCCCATACCAATTTTTACCATATCTTCATGCATTACAGGTGCATCACCGGAAATTTCAACCATACCGTTTTCATCAGAGTCAATGTAAAAAACTCCTCTTGCTTCCATTTTGTTTTTTATCCAGCCCATTCTGTAAGCCGCAGAAATAGCCGCCTGTTTAATTCCTGTTACAGGAAATCCGAAATTTTGCACCCTCAGCAATGGCTTTTTCGAAAGCCTCTTCAGTTGCCTCTTCAGGCTTTGGTGTGAGCCAATACATACTGTTGATAAAATCTTCAACGGGATTTTTAGGTGTTTTCTCTTTGCCCTTTTTCTTACCCATTTGAGCTTCCAGCATTTCACGCTTAGCCTTTTCGCTCCACTTATGAACAATCAGCGGAGTGTCGCCGACAATTGTTACCGTTGCCTTTTGATTCTTATAGGTCTGATTTCCATGACTTCTGCGTTTTTCTTATTTGCTGCCATAGTCTTTTACCTCCTTAATTGT
Organism: Eubacterium sp.; assembly: GCA_020859645.1. GTDB lineage: Bacteria > Bacillota > Clostridia > Lachnospirales > CAG-274 > JAJQCI01. Next base: position 4,335 of record JAJBVU010000169.1, read on the forward strand.
GTAAGACATTTTTTAATATATTATCAATAAACATCTGAAACAGATGTAATGACCATTGGTGTTTATGCGGTTTTAATTGCCTTTTCAAGAAGGCTGTCTATCCTTGAAATGTCATTTATAACATTAACTGTTCCGTTTTCGAAACAAATGCCATTATAAAGCCACAAGGGATTTCCCTCGCTGTCCTTTTCGCTGTTAATGATTGAAAATGTTGAGTAAGTGTATCTCAGTTCCCCATTTTCATCCTGTTCACAGCTGTAAGGATCTCCTATTTGTACATAGCCGCTTTTATATGTTGTAGGCGGCAGACAGTTAATGAAGTATTCAACAGTTTCATTATCTACCTTATCGCCGGGGAAGCAGTAGTCATCATAGTCGTGCAAGCCGCTTTCATGCCACCCTTCAAAAGTCTTTACAGGATAGCTGTCTGTAATCTTCTTGCGTTCCTCTTTCAGAAATTTCAAGAGCTCAATATACATCTCATCATTAAACCTGTAATCATCGCCGTTACCGCACGGAAATGTTCTTATTCCTCCTGTTAAAAGAATTACGTCCACAGATACTGTAGTTATGTACTTTCCTCCGATATGTAAATCAAGCTCTATCGTTTCATATGATGTCCCTGTACCTTTGTAATACCTGAAATTAATCATATGGTCTGTTCCTCCTTTATTATTCAATAAAGCGTTTTTGTTGGTTTGATATAAATATAGACAGATTATAGATATATTGACTGCACATAACGCACTTGTCATTTTTGCCCCAGAAGCCGAGGTCTTTCATACCCTTGACACTCCCTGTATAATGTATTGAGGGGTGCACGGCTTTATCGTATTTGGTTAGTTTTCTGTATTCCATAGTATTACCTCCTCGATATTCAATACTGTTGCTTCAAGCTTCCAACGTTTTATATAAAGCTTTGCTGCTTTTCTTGCTTCTGCCTTATTTGAAAATGTTCCTCTGATTGGATCTGCCGGGTAATCAGACAAATAAATCAGATAGTTTTTCTTGCTCATATATTTGCTCCTCCATTTTAACGTTATCTCAGGCGTAACTTCATATTCCGAACTCGTGCGTAATAGCGCTTTGATGTCTTTCCATTCAAGGGGTTATAAATTGTTTCCCCGTAAACCTCATCTACATCGGAAAGCCTTGCGGACTTAAAGCCCTTCTGCTTTTTTATAAGAGGCAAAATGATTTTATGTGAAGATATTGGAAATGTGTGCTTGCCATCGCCAATTGCACTGTCAATCTTAAAACGGTCAAATGCTTTTTCTTGTGCAGCTTTAGCTTCTTCAAATGTACCATACCAAGTTTTTCCTCCAACCTTATCCTCACCTATTTTATAAAATCTCACTTCGTCAATAGCTTTAAGCCTGTTGTTCCAAATTGTATTACTCATCCTTTTATCTAAGTTTGCGTCAATGGGATCTGTTACACTGCCTGTAACAATTCTAATGCCTCTTAAATACGGCATTTCTCCATAACAGTAAAATTCTTCCATATAGATACGTATGATTAAAGTTGAATCATTCTCCCTTGTTAAATCTATTGCGGCAATTTCACCCTCAGAGCCACTCATAGTACCTGCATTAATGGTATAGCCTGCATTGAAGTATTCCTTAATCTTTTCAGTGTAAATCCGATTAATTTCTTTGAACAACATTTTTATTACCTCCTGTTCATAACTTGTCTCATCAGCCACGGTAGGTTATCTCCTCAGGACGCCTCTCGGCGTTTCGACTTACTTCATAGAGTTTTCTTCTTCCACGAGACCTTCAAGCATTAAATATTTATGCCCACAGCTATAAAAAGCTTGATGAAACAGTCTCTGATGTTTTAGAGGACATTTTAGAAAAGCAAATAAAATAAATATTAAGTACAGATTTATTTGGCGTGAATCTGGCGTGATTTTGGCGTGAATTTATATGATTTGGCGTGAATAAAATCTGTTATTTTACAGCTTTGGGATTTATAAAACCGCTAAAATATCAGCTTTTCGAACTTATACAAAACTCCACGAAATTGAAATTTGCTGACTACGGATCAGAAGGCCGGGGGTTCGAATCCTCTTGCGTACGCTTATATGGCTTTTAAAAACCGCTGAGATATTCGGTTTTTTGTTTGTAAAAAAGCCGATGAAGGGCGATTTTTTAATTGACAAAAAGCCTTTAAATTTTAAAATTAAGCCTTGCCGAATAACCTTATTTTCAGTATAATAGAAATAACATATAAAAATTATCGGCTTAAATAAAAAACCCGAAAGGAGCGTTTTAAATGAAGCATAATGTAAAACCCGAATTCACACGCAGAAAAAAGGTCAGCTTAGCAGCAGCCTTCATGTTAGCAGGCATGATGTGTCCAACCCATGCTTTCGCAGCCAACGCCGGCTCGCTGGCAGCAAGTTATGTCAGCAGCAACTATCAAACGAATAACGTAGTAGACGGAAGTGCCTTTAGCGTCTACCTTGACGGCAGTGAAGTCACAGACCGGTTCACAGGTGATTCTGAAATTAAGGTCACAACAGAAGGCAGAACATTGCTTCCTGTCAGAGCATTAGGCAACCTACTGGGATGCAACGTAGACTGGGACGGTACATCAAAGGTAGCGGTCTTAACATTAGGAAGCACAACACTGGAAGTGCCAATAGGCTCCGGCTATGTAGTGGTAAACAATGAAGCCGAAAAAATTGATAGTCAAGGCACAAAAGCTATCATATATGAGGAAAGGACATACATGCCGTTCAGAGCAGTCTGTGAAAATTTCGGCTTCTCATTCTCCTACGATGCAGCAACCAAGTCAATCTACATCACCAGCTCCGGCACCGTAACCCCGACCCCCAGTACAGAGCTTCAAACCAACGCCCCTGAAAAGACAGCAGAGCAGCTCGCATTTGACCAGGAGTATCCTACAGGAGCAGTCCTCGGTTACGATGCTAATAATGGACCTAATCCAGGTGAAGCTTATTATACAAGCTGGAAAAACTATGTAACAATAAGTCGTAATTCAGGTATGTCTGATGCTGAGATAACATATAATTTACAATATATTCACCTAAATCCCAATAACAATGACTCTGTAATAGCCACTGATGATCAAGAGGATTATTATTATGAAGTAACTCAAAACGCACCTAACTCCTATATGCCATCATGGAGCGGCACATTCAAACATGAAATGTATGAATGTTGGATGTGGTCAGGAGTTGATTGGAGTTATGCAGGTGAAGAATACGCAGGTTTATCAGGCACTGTACTCAGTCTCAACTAAATACTATATAAGCAAAAAGTCCTTTTGAACCTAAAAGGTCTTTTTTAATGCAAAGAAAAGACTCCCTTTTTATCAAAATATAAAAAACGAAGGGAGTCTTTTTCAACCTATAGCTTATATTAAAAATACAGACATGATTTCTCTTTTGAAAGATAAAGATGAAATCTGCCCCCTGCAAAAGGCAAGGGGCTTATTTTTTTACAGACATTC
>JAJBVU010000222.1 GCA_020859645.1 Eubacterium sp.
ATCATCAACCACTTGATTTTTTTTCGTTCTTGTATCATAATAATGATAAAGAGAAGGCTTTCCTCTGTATTTGAACTTTGAACACTGTGTTTGAAGAGACAGCCTTCTTTATAATATATAGACTAAGGTGGAAAAATATGAACATTAAAAATTATAAAAACATTCACTTTATAGGTATCGGCGGAATAAGCATGTCCGCCCTTGCGGAGATTTTAAACACTTGGGGTCACAATGTCACAGGCTCCGACTTTCAAAAGACAGAAATGACAGAACACCTTCAGAACGTAGGCATAACTGTCTTTTTCGGTCACAGCGAAAAAAATATAACAGACAAAACAGACCTTATAATATACAACGCCGCTATTTCCGAGGACAATCCGGAACGTGCCGAGGGAAAGAGAAGAAACATTCCGGAGCTTGGCAGAGCGGAGCTTATAGGGGAATTAATGAAGGAATACAAGTTTCCCATTTCCGTAGCAGGCACCCACGGCAAAACCACCACAAGCTCAATGGTTTCCGAGGTGTTTATGGCGGAAGGGCTTGACCCCACTGTTTCCATAGGGGGTATTTTGCCTTCAATTCACTCAAACTACCGTCTCGGAGCTGAGGACTATATTATTTTGGAAACCTGTGAATACAGAGACAGCTTTTTAAGCTTCAACCCCTACGCTTCTATAATCTTAAACATTGACAGAGACCACACTGACTATTTTAAGTCAATGGAGCAGATGTATAACTCCTTTAATAAATTTATTAACCGCACAAAGGGTTTTATTGTTGTAAACAGTGAAATTCCCAATCTTGAAACTGCTGTTAAGGACTTTAAGGGGGAAATTATTACCTACGGCGGAAAGGACGCTCAGTGGCAGGCTCAAAATGTTGAAATCATAAAGGGCTGCGGAAGCTTTGACGCCTGCTTTGAGGGTGAAAAACAGCTTCACATAGACCTGTCCGTTCCCGGTGTTCACAATATAAGCAATGCCCTTGCCGTAACCGCCCTCTGTAAAAAATTCGGCGTAAGCAATGAAGGCATTATTTCAGGCTTAAAGGCTTTTCACGGAACAGGCAGACGCTTTGAAAGAAAGGGCAGTCTGAACGGCGCTTTAATAGTAGATGACTATGCTCACCACCCAACGGAAATTAAGGCAACCCTTGAAGCCGCAAAGCAAATGGACTGCAAAAGGATTGTTATTGCATTTCAGCCCCACACCTACACAAGAACAAAAGACCTCTTCGCCGAATTTGTAGACGCTCTTTCACTGGCGGATAAAATTTATCTTTTGGATATTTATGCCGCAAGAGAAAAAGACCCCGGAGATATTCACTCGAAGGATCTTATGGAAAAGCTTAAGGAAAGAGGAAAGGACGCAAACTACAGCCCAAGCTTTGAGGCTTGTGCGGAAGAGCTTAAATCGGAGCTTAAGGACGGCGACCTGTTTATAACAATCGGTGCAGGGCCTGTAAACAAGGTAGGGGAAATGCTTTTAGCTAAATAATAAGTAAACCCATAAATCCCCTGTTACTTTTTAATATAAAATAGTGTATAATCAAAGAGGTTATAGCTGATAGAAACAGTTTATCGGTTATAACCTCGATTTGCATAAAAAAGATGACAGGGCTTAAACCGCAAAAATCACCTGAGAGGAGAACAAAAAGAAAATGAGAACCTTTAAAACCATAAAAAAGGAGGAATTAATCAGAGACAGGGTATTCTGCAACAGCTGCGGAAGGGAAATTCCCTCAGTAGGCACTGACAGCCGAGACCACTATTTTTCGGCAGACAAAAAATGGGGCTACGGCTCAGCCTTTGACGGAGAAAGCCACAGCTTCGACCTTTGTGAAGAGTGTTACCGCCGAATAATCTCCGATTTCAAGATCCCTCCAAATGAAAACCCTCACGATTAACAATTAACATTGACGCTTCTTAAAACTGCCGTTTTATTTTCGGCAGTTTTTCTTTTGAAGGAATTAATTTACAATAAATGGGCAATAATTCCAATATAATATTTTTCAAAAAATTATACGGAGGAATTAAAAATGCTCAACCTAAGTACATTATTAATTATATCTCAGCTTATTTTCAGCATAACAGCCATAGCTTATTTTGCAAATTCCATAAAAAACCACCGTTCAAGCGTAAAAACAATACGCCTAAGCTCCGAAAAGGAGAGAATGGAGCTTCAAAAGCTCAGAAGCATAAGCCTGACCGAACCCCTTTCGGAAAAAGCCCGTCCCAAAAAAATAGAAGAAATAGTAGGTCAGGAAAAGGGCATTGAAGCCCTGAGAGCCGCTTTAATGGGCGAAAACCCTCAGCACGTCATAATCTACGGCCCTCCGGGGGTAGGCAAAACTGCCGCTTCACGTCTTATTCTTGAAGAAGCAAAGCACTCCGCAAGCTCCCCCTTTAAGTCGGACGCACCCTTTGTAGAGCTTGACTCGGCTATTCTTCAGTTTGACGAAAGAAACATTGCCGACCCTCTTATGGGCTCTGTTCACGACCCTATTTATCAGGGGGCAGGGGCTTACGGCTCAGCAGGCGTCCCCAGACCTAAGCCCGGAGCAGTCACAAAAGCTCATGGCGGCATACTTTTTTTGGACGAAATAGGAGAGCTTCACCCCTATCAGCTTAACCGCCTTCTCAAGGTTTTGGAGGACAGAAAGGTGTTTTTAACAAGCTCCTATTATTCCCCCGACGATGAAAATACACCGCCATATATTCACGATGTTTTCAGAAACGGTCTGCCTGCAGATTTCCGTCTTGTAGGGGCAACAACAAAGTCGCCGAGAGACATTCCCGAAGCACTGAGAAGCCGCTGCAGAGAGGTTTTCTTTAACCCTTTAACTCCCGAACAGGTGGAGAAAATTGCCGCAGGCTCATGTGTCAAAGCAGGCTTAAGCTATGAAGAGGCTGTTCCCTCGCTGGTGTCGGAATACTGCGAAAACGGCAGAAACACGGTTAATATAATTCAGACTGCGGCGTCTGTTGCAAGGCTTAACGGCAGAAAAACCATTAAGAAAGACGATATTTTAAAGGTGGCTGATTTTGCAAGGTTCAGCCCTGTTTACAGACAAAGTCTCTGTGAGGGAATCGGCATAACAAACGGCTTGGCTGTCACAGGGGGCGGTTCGGGCTGCGTTCTGCCTGTTGAAGCAGTCTGCACTGAGGGAAGCGGCAGGCTTAACATTACCGGAGTTGTGGAAAGAGAAGAGCTTAACTCCCCTACCGGCAAAATTATCAGAAAAGGCACTGCTTACGCCTCGGCTGAAAATGCCCTGACGGTTCTCAACACTGTTTTGGGGGTTGACACTTCAAGCTCAGACTTTCATATAAACTTTCCGGGCGGAGTTCCCATAGACGGACCTTCAGCGGGAATTGCCATTCTCTGCGCCCTTTATTCCGCCGCATTAAACACACCCTTAAACCCCAAAACCGTTATGACAGGGGAGCTTGGCATAAAGGGCGGCGTTCTGCCTGTAGGGGGCGTAGAAGAAAAGCTGAGAGCCGCCGTTACCGCCGGAGCAGAAACAGCCCTTATACCCAAGGACTGCTATGCCCCTAAGTTTGATGCTTTGCCCATAAATATCATTAAGGTAAGCTCTGTGGAGGAGGTAATAAAAACAGCCTTCCCTTCAAAGCTGACAGACAAAATTGCTTAAGGCAAATCTTCAAAAAAATTTTCAAAAACCCTTTACAAATGATATTTTTTTAGATATAATATCTTCATATTGTTAAACGCATTGATAAGGAAAGAACAGGGATAAGACCTATAGAAACGATGATAAGTCACGTTTCATTTCAGAGAGTTCGGGTAAGGTGTGAGCCGAACGGCAGTTATCCTATGTTAAATCACCTTTTAGCGGCAGACCGAAAATCATTAAGACCAGTAGGCTCTGACGGCGGCGTCCGTTATTACCCACACAAAGAGAGTTCGGCTTCTTTGCCGAATTAATTCAGGTGGTACCGCGGAAAACCATAGCCTTTCGTCCTGTAAACGATGGGCTTTTTTATTGCAAAAGCGTTCTCAATGGACAAGCAGATATGCAAACTTGTTTGCATAGATGGTTGGACATTAGAGAACCTCACCGATATGAGTAAGCAGCCATTTTCCGTAGGAAAATGAGCGGATTACGAATGTCGGCGGCGATTGTGAGAGTGCGTCATACTTGTCTATGTGCATTAATTTCTGTGCGAACACAGAAACAGGATGCTTTGCGGTAGTGTTCCTTATTCGTTGAAAACCTTAGTTTTCAACGAGAGAGGAGCAGCAGCGAACAAAGTCTTGTTTTCGTATTTATACGGAAACAAACGTGCGAAGCTTGGTGCGACGAGCAATCGGCTTTTGCTTATACGTATGGTATAGTAATAGATTAAAACATTAATATAGGAGGCAAAATTATGTACAACAAGGTCACAACAAATCTTGACTTTGCCGCAAGAGAAAAAGACGTCCTTGAATTTTGGAAGAAAAACGATATTTTCAAAAAAAGCATTGAGCAGAGAGAGGGCTGCCCGGAATTTACATTTTATGACGGACCGCCTACAGCTAACGGAAAGCCCCACATCGGTCATATTCTGACACGTGTAATCAAAGACATTATTCCCCGTTACCGTACTATGAAGGGCTGTCACGTTTTGAGAAAAGCCGGCTGGGACACTCACGGTCTGCCTGTTGAGCTTGAAATCGAAAGAGAATTAGGCATAAGCGGCAAGCCCCAAATTGAAGAATACGGCGTTGAGCCTTTCATTAAAAAGTGCAAGTCATCAGTGTTTAAGTATGAAACACTGTGGCGCAATATGTCAGACAGAGTAGGCTTCTGGGCTGATATGGACAACCCCTACGTAACCTATCACAACACATATATTGAATCCATTTGGTGGGCTCTTAAGAAAATTTGGGATAAGGGTCTCCTTTATAAGGGTCACAAAATCGTTCCCTACTGCCCCCGCTGCGGAACTGCCCTTTCATCCCACGAGGTTGCTCAGGGCTACAAAAACGTAAAGGAAACATCGGTTATTGCACGCTTTAAGTGCGTGGATATTCCCGACTGTTCATTCTTAGCATGGACAACCACCCCCTGGACACTGCCCTCAAACGTGGCTCTCTGTGTAAACCCCAAAGAGACATATGTAAAGGTTTCTTCAAAAGGCGAAAACTTCATTATGGCTGAAGCTCTTGTTAAAACAATTTTAGGCGAAGAAGCCCAAATTGTTGAGTCTTATGTAGGCAAGGATTTGGAGGGCAGCCGCTATGAGCCTCTTTTCGACTACGTAAAGGACAGCCTTGAAAAGCCTGCTTATTATGTAACCTGCGACGGCTATGTAACTCTTACAGACGGTACGGGTATCGTTCATATTGCTCCGGCCTTCGGTGAGGACGACGCTAAGGTAGGCAAAAACTATGATCTTCCCTTCGTTCAGCTTGTAGACGAACAGGGCTGCTTCACAAAAGAGGTTACAGACCTTGCAGGAGTTTTCGTTAAAGACGGCGACCCCAAAATTATCGAGAAATTAAAGGAAAGCGGAAAGCTCTTTGCCGCTCTTCCCTTTGAGCATGATTACCCCTTCTGCTGGCGCTGCGACACACCTTTGCTTTACTACGCAAGAGACACATGGTTTATTGCTATGACAAAGGTTAAGGATCAGCTTCTTAAGAATAACGAAACCGTAAACTGGATTCCCGACAACATAAAGCACGGCCGTTTCGGCAACTTCCTTGAAAACGTAATCGACTGGGGCTTAAGCCGTGAGCGTTATTGGGGAACACCCCTTCCCATTTGGGAATGTGAATGCGGTCACCGCCACGCAATCGGCAGTATTGAAGAGCTTAAGTCAATGTCTGATGACTGCCCCGAGGATATTGAGCTTCATAAGCCCTATATCGACAATGTACATCTTAAATGCCCCAAGTGCGGCGGAAAAATGACAAGGGTAAGCGAGGTTATCGACTGTTGGTTCGACTCAGGCTCAATGCCCTTTGCGCAGCTTCACTATCCCTTTGAAAATAAGGATCTTTTCGAGAAGCACTTCCCGGCTAACTTCATTTCAGAAGCTGTTGACCAAACAAGAGGCTGGTTCTACACACTTATGGCTATTTCAACCCTTATTTTCGACAAGGCGCCCTTCGAAAACTGTATCGTTTTGGGGCTTGTTCAGGATAAGGACGGCAGAAAAATGTCTAAGCACTTAGGCAATGTTGTTGACCCCTGGGAGGTTTTGGATAATCAGGGTGCAGACGCAGTCCGCTGGTATTTCTATACAAACTCCAACCCCTGGCTGCCCTCACGTTTCTACGAAAAGGCAGTAAACGAAGCACAGCGTAAGTTTATGGGTACATTCTGGAACACATACGCTTTCTTCGTTCTCTACGCAAACATTGACAGCTTCAACCCCAAGGACTACACCTTTGAATATGACAAGCTTGCAATAATCGACAAGTGGATAATCTCAAAGCTTAACACACTTATTCAGTATGTTGATAAGAGCCTTGACGCATATAAAATCACAGAGTCTGCTAGAGCATTAAACGCCTTTGTAGACGACCTTTCAAACTGGTATGTACGCCGCAGCCGTGAGCGTTTCTGGGGAAAGGGTATGCCTCAGGACAAGGTCAACGCATATATGACACTTTACACTGTTTTGACAGAGCTTGCTAAGCTTTCAGCTCCCTTTGTTCCCTTTATGGCAGAGGAAATTTATCAAAACCTTGTTGTGAATGTGGATAAGTCCGCACCTGAGTCAATTCACCTTTGCGACTTCCCTGTAGCCGATGAAAGCCTTATTAACAAAGACCTTGAGGCTTCTATGGACGAGGTTCTCTCTGTTGTTATTGCCGGAAGAGCCGCAAGAAACTCAGCCAACATCAAAAACCGTCAGCCTATCGGAAAGATGTATGTTAAGGCTTCGAACGCTTTAGACGATATTTACAAAGAAATCATTACAGACGAGCTTAATGTTAAGGAATGTGAGTTTACAGACGATGTAAGCGCATTCACTTCATACACATTTAAGCCCCAGCTTCGTACACTGGGCAGAAAATACGGAAAGCTTATTCCCAAAATCAGCGAATATTTGAGAAACGCAGACGGCTCAGCCCTTATGCAGACTCTCAAGTCTCAGGGAACAATCAGCTTTACTGTTGATGACACAGAGGTTACTCTTGCCGAAGAGGATCTTCTTATTGATACAGCCAAGAAAGAAGGCTTTGTTTCCGAAACAGACAAGCAGACAACAGTTGTTTTGGACACAAACCTTTCCGACGAGCTTATTGACGAGGGCTTCGTAAGAGAAATTATCTCTAAGGTTCAGACAATGCGTAAGGAAGCAGGCTTTGAGGTTTTGGACAGAATTACCCTTTATTATGAGGGCAGTGATAAAATCGGCGAAATCTTCGCTAAATATTCCGCTGACATAACCTCCGATGTTTTGGCTGCCGAAGCTGTTTCAGGCACTGACGCAGACGCCTTCACAAAGGAATGGTCTATTAACGGCGAAAAAGCAACTCTCGGAGTTAAGAAAAACTAATCTGTAACAAATAAAAATAGAATGTCCGCTGAAAATGCCTTTGCGTATCAAGATTATTGATCAAAAGGTATTTTCAGCTGTTGACATTCTTTTGAATTTGTGTTATTATAATATCACAAAAGGGAATTATCGTTTCAGCGGTTATGCCCTGTTAAAAATTTATGTTGATTAAACAACCGCTAAACTTTCGCAGGGCTTAGGCGGTTGTTTTTATGATATATAAGATTATTAATACCAAAGTAAGGTATAAAATATCCTTATTATTC
>JAJBVU010000090.1 GCA_020859645.1 Eubacterium sp.
GAACAGCACCTATCGCTGTAAGAAGTATTCCCATAAATATGCCCATACAGGGACAGATACAGCTGAAAAGAACCCCTGCCCCGAAGCTCATAATCGCCAAACCCAAAAGCCGTCTTTTAACTCCCACAAAATCACACCCGAAAACAGCTGTAATATTATATGAAAAAAGCCGCTGAAAAGTGCTTTTGAAAAACTAAAATGTCAGTCCTTTGAGAGAATTACCAAAAGCAAGCCCTCTTTTATTTTGACCTGAACCTTTTCTTCTGTTGCTACATTGCTTATCCCCAAAGAGCTGCCTATAGTAAGCTCCGCATTATCGAGAGTATAATAAAGTCCCTTTGTGGTAACTCCCTTAACTGTGGTTGTAAGAGGAATAAGAGACAAAAGCCTGCCCTTTTCAACATCAAACGAAATCTTGTCGTCAATAAGATAAACTGTGTTGTGGCTGTCCACAAGCCTTGCCGTTACTCCTGCTTTAAGGGGAATTGCAAGCAAATGAAAATTTGCCAGTGTGTGGTCAAGGCGTGTACCTATACAGCCTATAAGGGTTATGTCGTCAGCTCCCCTTTCGATTGCAAGGCGAAGCCCCAGTTCGCTGTCCGTAAAGTCCTTTTCACAGGGTACCCTTATTATTTCAACGCCGCTGTCTTTAAGCTCCTTTACAAGCTCTTCACCGGCAGAGTCAAAATCCCCTGCCATAATATGGGGCTTGACCCCCAAAGCCTTGCAAAGCTTAGCCCCGGCGTCGCAGCTTATAATTAAATCGGCAGCGGAGACATATGCCCTGACCTCGTCTGAGGTGTCGGGGCTGCCTCCGCATATTACAGCCGCCCTCACTTATTATACTTCCTTATAATTTCGTAAAGGGTTTCAATATTTTCTTCAAGCTTATAGTCCTTATAGATTGAAGAGCCGCCGACGATTACATTTGCTCCGGCGTCAATAACCTCTTCCAAATTTTCGGGCAAAATTCCGCCGTCGATTTCTATATCTACATTATAACCGTTGGCATCGATATATTTTCTCAAATTTCTGACCTTGTCGAGGGTATGGGGCAGAAGCCCCTGACCGCCGAAACCGGGAACAACCCCCATAACAAGAACCTGGTCAACCCTGTCAAGATAGGGAAAAACAGCCCTTTCCATAGTGGAGGGGTTTATTGTTATACAAGCCTTTTTTCCGTATTTTTTTATATATTCAATAGCCTTGTCGGGCTTGTTTGTGGCTTCATAGTGAAAGCTTACAATATCCGCCCCGCACTGACAGAAAAGCTTTATATTTTTTATGGGGTCATAAACCATAAGGTGCACGTCAAGAACCATATCCGTCATTTTTCTCATATTTTTTATGGCTGCTGTTCCGAAGCTGAAATTGGGAACAAAAAGCCCGTCCATAATATCAATATGAATATAAGGTATTTTCATTTTTTCAAACACCTTGATTTCGTCCTCAAGGTGCATCATATTAGATGCCAAAATAGATGGTGCCAGCTTAATCATAATTTATTAACCTCACTTTTTTCCTTTCAGCTCTGTGTATATTCGCTTAAAAAAGTCATATCTTTCCTGTGAAACAGCCCTGCCTACCTGCTCCTTAAGCTTGCAGTCCGGCTCATTTATATGACGGCAGTCCCTAAATCTGCACCCTTCAAGATAGGGCTTAAACTCTTTGAAATAACCTGTCAAAACATCGGGGTTTAAAAGGCTCAAATCGATTGAGGTAAAGCCCGGACTGTCGGCTATATATGTGTTGTCGTCGATTTTCAAAAGCTCAACGTGCCTTGTGGTGTGTCTGCCTCTGCTGATTTTTCGGCTAAGGGTGCCTGTTTCCATAACATTATTTTCGCAGATGTTGTTTATAAGGCTTGACTTGCCCACTCCGGAAGGTCCTGCAAGAACACTGACCTTGCCCTTAAGGGAGCTTTTAAGCTCTTCAAGCCCAATTCCCTTTTCGCAGCTTACAAAATGAAGCTCATAAACGCCGCCGAAAATCCGCTTTAAAGTTTCTTCACCATCACCGGAGTCAAGATCGGCCTTGTTCATGACTATTTTAATGTCCTTTATGCTTCTGCTTTCCGCAATAATAAGGAAGCCGTTTAAAAGATCAAGGTTCAGCTTTGGTTCACGGGGTGCGCAGACAATAAGAGCAGAGTCCACATTGCAGACTGCCGGTCTTACAAGACTGTTGTTTCTGGTCAGAAGCTTTTCAACAACACATTCGCCGTCACCTAAAGGAGTTATTTCCGCAAAGTCCCCTATACAGGGCTTTTTGCCTTCCTTTCGGAAGATACCCCTTGCTCTGCCCTCAAAAAGCTCTCCCTTATCGTTTGCAACAGTATAAAGTCCCCCTACTCCCTTAATTATTCTTCCCTTCATAATCAATATGTTTTAGTATCGGCAAGCTTGCCGTCCAAATAATAGCTTGAGCTTGTAAGTCCGCCGTCGTCATAGCTGTGAACAGCGCTTATAACATCGTCATAATAAACCTTATAGGTACTGCCTGAGCCTGTTAAGCTGGCGGAATAAGGGAAGCTTGACTTGTTTACGGTTTTAGTATAAACCACTGTTTCGCTTCCGTCAAGCCCTACTTCGGCAATTTTAACTGTTACGCTGTCGCTTGAGGGAACTTGTGTAATAGGAACCGCAACGGAATATGACTGTGAAACAGCCTGGTCATAATCAACACTTTGAACCGCCGCTGTGGTTTCCTCTGCTTCTTCGTCGCTTTCTTCAGTGGTTGTTTCTGTGGTTGTTTCGCTTGCTCCCGTACTTATATAAATAATAACGGTAGAGCCTTCAAGGGCTTCAATTCCTCCGTCCTTGCTTTGAGCGCAGACCTGTCCCTTTGCATATTCGTCTGAAGCCGCTTCTTCAACCTTAACAACAAAGCCCTGTTCCTCAAGAATTTTAACGGCTTCGCTTTCGGTCTTTCCCAAAACGTTTTCAACCTCTACCATAGTTTCGCTTTCGGAAATGCTTATATAAAGTGTAACCTCATCGCTTATATTAACCATTTCACCTGCTTCGGGGTCTGTGGAAATAATTGTTCCCGAAGGTATGTTTGTAGACTGTCTTGCCACAAAATTAATGTTTGTAATACCCAGTGCCTTAAGCTCTGTCTGGGCGTCCTCCATAGAGTCTCCCACTATATCGGGGAACTCAACCTCGCCGTTTCCGGCTGAAACCTGAACGTTTACAGTGTCGCCTTTGGAAACCTTCTTGCCGGCTTCGATTTCCTGCCATACAACAATGCCTGCAAGCTCTTCGCTTTCAACAAGCTCTGCTTCAAGGAAAATTCCGTTTTCCTTAGCCGATTTTTCCGCAATCTCCTGTGTTTTGCCCACTAAATCGGGCATAATAACATCGTTGCCGCTGTTTCCGCCTACCATAAAGGCGATTACAACAGTGATTATTGCAATAATAGCCGCTCCCGTAATAACTGCGCCGAAAATAACACGTCTGTTGGCGGCTTTTGCTTCTTCCTCTTCACGCTGTCTTTTAAGTCTTTCTCTTTCAGCGGAACTCTTTGAAGGTCTGCGGCTGTGAGTACTTCTGACATTATGTCTTTCACCGCTTGAAGCGGATTTTTCCCTTATGGCTTTTCTGTCCTCGCTTGTAAGAACAATTGTCTGAGATGTTTTGTCATATACATTTTCGGTAACAAAATTTCCTGTTGTGTCTGAAATTGCCTTTTTAAGGTCAATGCTCAGCTCTTTGGCGCTTTTATATCTTTGAAAAGCCTTTTTTGAAGCAGCCTTGTTTATAATCTTAATCAAGCTGTCAGAGGCGTCGGGGTTAAGAGCCTTTATATCGGGCAAGGGCTCGTCCATATGCTTCATAGCAAGGGCAACGGGAGACTCGCCGTCAAAGGGCAGTCTGCCTGTGAGCATTTCAAACATAACTATGCCCAGAGAATATATGTCGCTTTTATCGTCTACAAAGCCGCCCCTTGCCTGTTCAGGTGAAAAATAATGGGCTGAACCCATTTGATCCGCAGTAAGAGTTGAGCTTGTAGCCGCTTTGGCAATACCGAAGTCAGTTACTTTAATATTGCCCTCTCTTGTAACCATTATGTTTTGGGGCTTAATATCTCTGTGAACAATATCCTTTTTATGGGCAGCCTCCAAAGCAGAAGCAATCTGCATGGAAACACCCAGTGTTTCTTCATTTGTAAAGGGAGCATTTTTAAGAATAAGCTCCTTAAGGGTATATCCGTCAATATATTCCATAATAATATAACAAATATCCCCGTCTCTGCCTACGTCATAGGCGCTTACTATATTGGGGTGGGTTAAGCCGGCTACAGCCTGGGCTTCCTTTGTAAAGCGTTTTACAAAGTCCTCGTTGTCGATATATTCTTCCTTTAAAGCCTTAAAGGTAACAACTCTGTTTAGCTTTTCGTCAACTGCTTTATAGACAACGGCTGTTCCGCCGATGCCCAGCTGTTCCTCAATTCTGTATCTTCCGCTGATAATGGTGCCGCTTTCCAACATCATATTATCCAACCTCCCTGTCAATAAGTATTACCGAAATATTGTCTAAGCCGCCTCGGCAGTTTGCTTCATAGACAAGTCTGCCTATCTTATTTTCAGCAAAATCTTCGGAAGAAACAATATTTTTTATATCTTCGTCGCTTAACATATTGCTTAAGCCGTCTGTACATAAAATAACATAGCGTGCAAGACCGGATACAATTCCGTCAACAAGAAGATCATGGCTTACGCCCAAAGCACGGGTTATAAAATTTTTGTCGGGGTGGTGTTTAGCTTCTTCAAGGGTCAGCTTTCCGGCTTTAACAAGCTCCATAACATATGAATGGTCGGTTGTTATCTGTCTTAAATTGCCGTAGTCATCTAAGGTATAAAGCCTTGAGTCGCCTACGTGGGCAATGTAGAGCTTTCCGTTTTCAACAACTACAGCGGTGAAGGTAGTACCCATTCCGCCCAGTCTGTCGGGGTCTCTCATTGCGTCCTCTATTATACGGCTGTTGGCATATCTTACACCGGCTATAATAATATCCAAGGTATCGTCAGAGCCTTCATAGCCGCCGCAGTATTCGCAAAAATATTTTATAGCGGAGCTGCTTGCAACCTCGCCGCCCTTATAGCCGCCCATTCCGTCAGCCACAATATAAAGATTTGAAAGTCTGCCTACAGGCTCGTTTGAAACAAAGACGCTGTCCTCGTTTAACTCTCTTATTCTGCCTATATCGCTTTTACAAAAGCCTTTCATAAAGTTTTCACCTCGCTGTTGTTTTTATTAGGAATTGACAGTTTAATGTAACAAAAAATCATTTTGCGGAAAAATACTGCGCTCTAAGCTAAAAGAAAAGCTTGATTTTACGGAAAAAGTTGCTTTTCTTTTAGCACTGCCGCTTGATTTTCCCTACGCTCACGCTAAAATGATTTTTTGTTTTGAATTTTTGTCATTTCCAACACCCGCTTCCTTAACTGACCGCAGGCTGCGTTTATATCGCTGCCAAGCCGCCGTCTTACGGTATTTTCTATTCCCTCAGCGGTTAAAATACTGCTGAATTTTTTAACTCCCGTATCCGAGCTTCTTAGGAAATTCCTTTCCTTCACATCGTTTACGGGAATGAGATTAACATGACCCAAGACCCCTTTAAGTCTCCCTGCTAATTCATAAGCCGCCTTTTCCGAATCGTTTACTCCCTTAATTAAAGCATATTCGAATGTAACTCTCCGTTTGGTACCCTCAGCGTAGTCCGCCGCCGCCTTTATAACATCTTCATAGGAATATTTTCTTGCTACAGGCATAATTTTCCGCCTGATTTCGTTGTTGGGTGCATGGAGAGACACCGCAAGAGTTATAGGTAAGTGCAGATCCTTAAGTCTGTAGATTTCGTCTACAAGACCGCAGGTGGAAAGTGTAATATTCCGTCTGCTGACATTGGCTCCCTCAGGGTCGCTTAAAAGGCTTATAAATCTGACGGAGTTATCGAAGTTGTCAAGAGGCTCTCCGCAGCCCATCATTACAACGTGACCCACTCTTATGTTTTCCTGCCGTTCTATTTCGTAGACCTGAGACAGAATTTCTCCGGCTGTAAGGCTTCTTTCCAAGCCGCCTATTGTGGAAGCGCAGAAGGCGCAGCCCATTCGGCAGCCAGCCTGAGTGGAAACGCACACGCTGTAGCCGTAATCATATTTCATCAGTACGCTTTCTATTATATAACCATTTCGTATTTCAAACAAGTATTTTATTGTAGAATCTAAAGAAGATTTGTATTTTTCAACAGGCTTAACACCGAAAATTCCGCTGTTCTCCTTAAGCTTTTCTCTTAGACTTAAGGAAAGGTCTGTCATTTCGTCAAAGGAAGTCAGTTTTCTTCCGTGAAGCTGTTTAAAAACCTGTTTTCCTCTGAATTTGGCTTCCCCCAAAGAGGTAAGAAAGCCGCAAAGCTCCTCTTTATTCATAGATAAAATATCAGCCTTCTCCATAATATCACCTTTTAACAAATTTTGCCGCAAAGAAGCCGTCTCCGCCCCACATATAGGGAGTAATGTTTATATAGCCTTCTTTGAGAGTAGGGGTTTCACCGCCGTTAGGCACAAGGGAGCTTATATCGCAGCAGTCAAAATCGAACTCTTTTAAAAACCAGTCTCTTATATCTTCATTTTCCTTTTTTGATACCGTACAGGTGGAGTAGACAAGAACTCCGCCGGGCTTTACATATTCCTGTGCGGCAGTAAGTATTTTTTTCTGAAGCTCCGCCAAAGCTTCAATATCCTCTAAGGTTTTGTTGTATTTTATGTCCGGCTTCTTTTTTAAGAGCCCCAGTCCCGAACAGGGAGCGTCAACTAATACTCTGTCAAAGGCTTCTTTGTCCTCAGGCTTATATTGAGCCGCATCAAAAAGCTCGGGCTTAATAATGTCTATGCCTAATCGCTTTGCGCCATTCTGCACAAGTCTCAGCTTGTGTTTATATATATCTCTTGAAACAATTTCGCCGGAATTCTCCATTAAATAAGCAGATAAAAAGCTTTTTCCTCCTGGGGCTGCACACACATCTAAAATTCTCTCGCCCTTTTGAGGATTTAAAAGCTTTACGCAAAGATATGCGCTTTGATCCATTATATGAAAAAGTCCCTGTTTAAATGCCGCACTTTCGCTTATGTCTGAGGTTTTTGAAACATTCAAAATACCCTCGCCTATTTTGGCTCTTACCGAGCCTATATTATCCTCCTTAAAAGCTTTTATAAGACCCTTTTCGTCGGTTTTAAGGGTGTTAACCGCAGCGCTGACCTTTGGAGTTTTAAGGTTTTCAGCACACATTTTACAGACCTCGTCATATGAGAAGGTTTCAAGCCAGTATTCTATAATTTCACTTGGGTAGGAATACATTACTGATAAGTATCTGACAGGCTCCTTTTTTTCATCGGGATACGGTATTTTATTTATGTTTCTGGCAATATTTCGGAGAACGCCGTTTACAAAGCCCCCTAAATTAGTGAAGCCCTTCTTTTTTACCAGCTTTACGGCTTCATTGCAAACTGCGGAATCGGGAACTCTGTCCATAAACATAAGCTGATATACTGAAATTCTCAGGACATTCAAAACATAGGGTCTCATTTTTTTTACCTTTACGGTGGAAAAACGCCCTATGACATAATCTATTCTTATTAAATTCCTGAATGTTCCGTTTACAACCTCGGTAACAAAGGCCTTTTGAACCCGTGACATTTCTTTGTGACGGCTCAAGGCGTCTTTAAGAACAATGTTGCCGAAGCCTTTATCAAAAACATCAGCCACAACGGCTGCGCTAAGTTC
>JAJBVU010000246.1 GCA_020859645.1 Eubacterium sp.
GGTTATAGGAAAAACCCTTCTTGCAGGCTGCGGATCGGCTTCCACAGCAAACAGCGGCAGTGCCGACAGCACAGCAGAAAGCAGCGAACAGGAGCTTACAGGCTCGGTAACAATGAACGGCTCAACATCAATGGAAAAGCTTGCAACATCACTTGCTGAAAGCTTTATGGAAAAATACCCCGGAGTAACAGCTACAGCAGAGTTCACAGGCTCATCATCTGGTATCGAAAGCGTTGCAGCAGGCTCGGTTGACATCGGCAACTCCTCAAGAAGCTTAAAGGACGAAGAGCTTGAAAAGGGTCTTGTTGAAAACATCGTAGCTATCGACGGTATCGCTATCGTAACAGACGTAAACAACACAGCCGAGGACTTAACAACAGACCAGCTTATTAAGATTTACACAGGCGAAATCACAGACTGGAGCGAGGTCGGCGGCGAAGCAGGCAGCATCGTTGTTATCGGACGTGAAGCAGGCTCGGGCACAAGAGGAGCATTTGAAGAAATCTTAGGTATCGAAGATATGTGTGCATACGCACAGGAGCTTGACTCAACAGGCGCAATCATCGCTAAGGTTTCATCTATCTCAGGTGCAATCGGTTATGTTTCATTAGACGTTGTTGACGACACTGTAAAGGCTCTTAAGCTTGACGGCGTTGAAGCTACTGAAGAAAACATTAAGTCCGGCGACTATACACTTTCAAGACCCTTCGTTATGGCTACAAGAGGAGAAATCTCAGAGCAGAGCGAAGCTGTTCAGGCATTCTTCGAATATATCGACAGCGATGAGGGACAGGAAATTGTTAAGAATGTAGGTCTTATTTCAGCTAAATAAAAAAGCAGTTCAGACATAGTTTGTATAAAAAAGCTTCTGCAGGTGCCTGCACACTTCAGAAGCTTTTTGTTTAAGAGACAAAAAATGAGGTGATAATTTTATGGCGGATTTCAGCGCAATTGCAGGAAGCCTTACAAAGGGCTTTCCCCTTGAAAAGCATAAAGCCAAGTCTGAAAACCGGGACTTCTCGATTTTCACAAAGGGCGGCGGAAGAAAAAGCTTTTCAGAGGTATTTATGAAATGGGTTTTTACGGTTTGCGGTCTTTCAGCCGTAGCGGCAGTTGGAGCAATCACACTTTATATGATTATTTCCGGTGCGCCTGCGGCATTTAAAATAGGTCTTAAGGATATGCTTTTTAATACTGTGTGGGCGCCCTCCGCAGCAGAGCCTTCATACGGTATCGCTTATATTATACTTACTTCGGTTTTGGGTACAGCCGCCGCAGTTATTTTGGGAGTTCCCATAGGGCTTTTAACAGCGGTTTTCCTCTCTGAAGTGGCAGGCAAGAAAACAGCCGCCGCAGTTAAGCCTGCGGTAGAGCTTTTAGCCGGTATTCCTTCAATCGTTTACGGTCTTTTGGGTTTGCTTATTATAAACCCCCTTATGTATAAGCTTGAGCTTTTAATTTTTGCAAACTCAACAACCCACCGTTTTACCGGCGGTGCAAATATGCTTGCGGCAATTATAGTTCTTGCAATAATGATACTTCCAACGGTTATAAACGTTTCTGAAACATCCTTAAGGGCTGTTCCCAACGATTTAAGAGCCGCTTCACTGGCACTGGGAGCAACAAAGGTTCAGACAATATTTAAGGTAACAATTCCTGCGGCAAAAACAGGTATTATCACCGCTATCGTTTTGGGCGTAGGCAGAGCGGTCGGCGAGGCTATGGCTATTATACTTGTTTCGGGCAACTCCGTAAACGCTCCCTTACCCTTTAACTCAGTCAGATTTTTGACAACGGGTATCGTTTCGGAAATGTCTTATTCAAGCGGTCTCCACAGACAGGCGCTTTTCACAATCGGCTTGGTTCTGTTTGCTTTTATTATGATTATAAATATTGTTATTAACAAGATAATAAAAGGAGGCGGCGAAGGTGGAAAATAACAGTATTATGAACGGCAAAAAGAGAATTAAAGACACAATTCTCTTATGCTTAATCTATATTTCAGCCCTTTTTGCAGTAGGTCTTTTGGCGGGAATAGTTATATACGTTTTTATAAGAGGCATAGGCGCAATAACCCCCTCATTTATAACAACGGTTCAAAGCCCCTCAAGAGGAACCTTCGGTATTTTGGGCAACATAGTAAACACACTTTACATCATTGTGGTAACTCTTATTATAGCAACCCCCATCGGAATAGGTGCTGCGGTTTATTTAACGGAATACGCTAAGCCCGGCAAAATCGTCAGCCTTATAGAATTTACAACCCAAACTCTGTCGGGCATACCCTCTATAATATACGGTCTTTTCGGAATGGTATTCTTCGGAACGGTTATACATTTGGGCTTCTCGATACTCTGCGGCTGTCTTACCCTTGCGGTAATGGTTCTGCCTATAATAATAAGCACAACCCAGTCGGCTCTTAAAACAGTTCCCTTAAGCTACAGAACAGGCGCTTTGGGTATAGGAGCTACAAAATGGTATATGATAAGAACAGTCATTCTGCCCAGTGCAATGCCCGGAATTGTAACCTCAGTTATTTTGAGCATAGGCAGAATCGTAGGTGAATCAGCCGCCCTTCTCTTTACGGCAGGCAGTGCCTACATTCTTCCCAAAAGCCTTTTCGGTCATATTTTCAACGCCGGCGGCAGTCTCACAATTCAAATGTATCTTTCAATGTCAAAGGCTGACTATACAAACGCCTTCGGCATAGCCCTTGTTCTTATATGCATAGTTTTGTTAATAAATTTCCTGACTAAGGTTATTACCCAAAAGGGTACCCAGAAGAGGTGAAAATAAAAAATGGAAAATAAAATTGAAGTAAACAAGCTTAATTTATATTACGGCGAAAATCACGCCTTAAAGGATGTGGATATGGTTATTCCCGAAGGCAAAATAACCGCTTTCATAGGTCCCTCGGGCTGCGGAAAGTCAACATTTTTGAAAACTCTTAACAGAATGAACGATTTGGTTGAGGGCTGCCGCATAGAGGGAGAAATTCTACTTGACGGAGAGGACGTTTACTCCCCTAAGGTAGACACAACCCTTTTGAGAAAAAAGGTGGGTATGGTTTTTCAGCAGCCAAACCCCTTCCCTATGAGCATTTATGACAACATTGCCTACGGTCCCCGTATTCACGGCATCAAAAATAAGAGACAGCTTGACGAAATCGTCGAAACATCTCTTAAGGGTGCGGCAATATTCGACGAGGTAAAGGACAGACTTAAAAAATCTGCCTTAGGTCTTTCAGGCGGTCAGCAGCAGAGACTTTGTATCGCCAGAGCCTTGGCGGTTAAGCCCGAGGTACTCTTAATGGACGAACCCACCTCAGCCCTTGACCCTATTTCCACACTGAAAATAGAAGAGCTTATGGAAGAGCTTAAAAAGAATTATACCGTAGCTATTGTTACCCACAATATGCAGCAGGCAGCCAGAATTGCGGACTATACGGCGTTCTTCCTTGTAGGCGAAATGGTTGAATTCGGAACAAGCTCCGATATTTTCTCAAGACCCGTTGACAAACGTACCGAGGATTATATCACCGGCAGATTCGGATAATAAACAGTGAAGGAGGGTTTTCAATGGCAAGACATACTTTTGACAATGAGCTTCAGGAGCTTAAGGTTGAGCTTGTAAAAATGGCAGGCATGGTTGAAGGTCAAATCGGCGAGTCTATGACCGCTTTTAAAACAAAAAACGATAACCTTGCAAAAGAGGTTATCGACAAAGACAGAATGATAGACGATATGGAAAAGTCTATAGAAAGACGGTGCTTGTCACTTATTTTAAAGCAGCAGCCCGTAGCAAAGGACTTAAGAATTGTTTCCACCGCTTTGAAAATGGTTACCGACTTAGAGAGAATAGGCGACCACGCAGCGGATATTGCAGACGTGGTTTTATCTATGCAGGGCGAGCATATTTATGAAATAGTTCAGCATATTCCCGCTATGGCTGAGGTTTCCGCAGATATGGTTCATAATTCAATCGTAGCCTTTGTAACGGAGGATATAACCCTTGCAAAAGCCACAATCGCAGCAGACGACAAGCTTGACGATTTATACTGCAGGGTTAAAGACGAGGTTGTTGACATATTAAAGTCAGACCCCGAAAAGTCAGACGTAAGCGTAAACTTTTTGGTAATCGCCAAATATTTCGAAAGAATTGGCGACCACGCCGAAAACATATGCGACTGGATAGAGTTTTCGGAAACATGAGAATATAAACACCAGCGTATTCTTTGAGAAATTAAAAATAATCCCTTGGGAATTGATGATTTAATGTAATAAAAAATAATTTTGCGGGAAAATACTGCGCTCCACGCATAAATAAAACCTTGGAATTTATGATAAATGTCGGTTTTATTTATTGCTCTTCCGCTTGATTTTCCCTACGCTCACGCTAAAATTATTTTTTTATTGGAATTTTTCATCAATTCCCTCATGCGTATAAAAAGCCGTTCCATTTAATGTAATGGGGCGGCTTTTGTAATGCTTAATATTCAATTTAACAGCTTCTTATATAACTCCGGTTTTCTGTCACATAGCATTTTAAACTTATTTCTGAAATGAGCCACATTTTCGGGGAGGATTTCGCAGTAGGTTAAGCCCGACTGTGAGCCTGCTTCAGCCATTAATGCCCCGGAATAGTCAAAGGCTGCGGAGCTGCCGTTATATTCTATGCCGTCACCTGTTCCCGTTCTGTTTACTCCCACAACATAATACTGGTTTTCGATTGCCCTTGCCCTGAGCAAGGCACTCCACTGTGAAATTCGGCTTGAGGGCCAGTTTGCAATAACTACAGCCATATCCGCCCTGTTCGATACAGCGGAAAAAACCTCAGGAAAACGCAGGTCATAACACACATAAAGGGCAATTTTGACACCCTCTACAGTTACAACGGCGGTTTTCTCGCCGCCTGTAAAGAGTCTGCCCTCGTCTCCATATGAAAAGGGGTGGATTTTATCATAATATCCAACCTCTTCCCCTTCTTTATCTGCCATAACAAAGCGGTTAAGGTTTTTGCCTTTTTCAGAAACTGTCAGACCGAAGCCGACGGCAATTTCATTTTCAGCCGCAAGGAGCTTTATTTTTTCAACTGTTTTTGAAGTGTTGTATTCCTCTCCCATTTCAGCTGTCTTTACGCTGAAGCCTGTAAAGCTCATTTCGGGAAAGATTATAAGGTCTGCAGAATTATCAGCTGCTTCTTTTATATATTCTTCTGCGGCTTCAAGATTTTTCTTTTTATCTTCCCAAAGCATATCTGTTTGACACATTGCCAGCGACATATTACCACTTCCTGTTTAATACAGACCCAAATCAAATCTTTTATTTAAGGTATAAGCTACCCCGGCTTCGCAGTTGTCTCTTTCCGTAGTCATATGACACAACTTTTTAAGTGATTCTTCGCCGTTTTTCATACACACCGAAAGCCCTGCAGCCGTAAGCATTGACAAATCGTTTTCGGTGTCTCCGAAGGCAACTATCTCTTCGGGCTTAATGCCCTTCTTTTCAGCCAAATATATAAGAGCCTTTCCCTTCGAAGCCTTTTCCGAAACAATATCAAGACAGATTTTAGATGAAAAAACAACGTTTACCCCCTTAACCGACTTCAAACTGTTTTGAATATCCGCAAGTGTCTTTGTGTCATAAACAGCCACGATTTTTAAAACATCAAGGTCTTTAAGGTCGCTGCCCCCTTCTATCTTTTCATAGGGAAAGTCCTTTTTGTTTTTATAATAAGAGCCTGTCAGCGATCTTATTTTGTCACCCAAATCAATTCCTTTTGTAAATGCCCTGTCTATTGTATAGGCTTTATAGTCAAAGCCGTTTTTGTCCATAAAATCCACTATTTCGCAAAGAGACTCTTTGGGTATGGGCTCAATTCTCAGGGTTTCGTTTTTATTGAGATTTCTGATTGTTGCGCCGTTGCAGCCTATAAGGCTTATGTCTCCGCCGATTTCCTTAGCGAAATCCGCAAAAAGAAGGTCGTTTCTTCCGCTGGCTATAACAAATTCAATACCCTTTTCCATAATTTTTCTTACGGCGGTTATGTTGTCCTGGGGCAAATAGCCGTTTCTGTCTATAAGAGTGTTGTCGCAGTCGCTGACTGCCATTTTATATTTCATAGTCACACCTCGTTTTTAATTGTAATAAACTCGTGATGAAGGGCAGGAAGGAGCTTCTCTGTTAAATCCTTTGTTTTTATCTTTAAGGTGCTTGTGTTTATACAGGGGTGAAAGCCTATATATTCAAGCTTTAAAACGTCCTCGTCTATTAAAAGCCCCACTCTGTTTTCAGTGTCATTCATAAGTCCCAAAACCGTCACCGAGCCGGGGGTTAAGCCCAAAAGCTCACCTAAATATTCCTCAGAAGCAAAGGACAGACGTGAAGAGCCTGCCTGACGTGAAACAGGGCCTGTTCTGAACTTTTTGTCTCCGGTTACAAGATAGAGAAAAAACTTTGACTTGTTTGCCGGGGTTAAAAACAGGTTTTTGCATATTTCAGCCCCCAAAAGGGCTTCAGCCTCCTTACAGGCTTCTATTGTAGCCGCCGCTTCGTGGTCAATTCTGTAATATTCTATACCTAAGCTGTCCAAAAGGTCATAAGAGCGAATTTCCTTTTCAAGTCTGCCATCGCAGCTTTCCGGTCTGCCTTTATAAACCCTCATTTTTTCCTGCATTTTTTGTTCCTCCCTGTGTCTCGGAAATTATTATTGCCGCAAAAATAAATATAAAACCCAAAAGAAGTCTTAAGGTCAGCCTTTCGTCCTCATAAAGTATAAGTGAAAAAATTACTCCGAAAACAGATTCAAGGCTTAAAATAAGGGCTGCCGCCGAAGGGTTTGTATATTTTTGCCCTATGTTTTGAAACAAAAGTGCTACGGCGGTGGCGGCTATGCCCAAAAACAAAAGATTGGGTATAACCGATGCCGGAATATATGCAATATGCGGCTCAAATATAAACCCCCAGCCCAGACAGCACACTGCGGCTGTTATGAACTGTATAATAGAAAAAAGAACCGGGTCTTTATCTCCGAAGGTTTTCGCAACGGCACACATTTGAAGTGCATAGAAAAAACCGCAGAGAGCCGAAAAGAAATCGCCTTTTGAAACGGACAGTCCTCCGTCTAAGGAAACAAGGGCAAAGCCAATCATACACAAAACAGCGGCGGTTATGTTATATTTCGTGGGGCGTTTTCTGCCTATCAACCAGTATAAAAAGGGCGTAATTATGCAGTAGCCTGCCGTCAAAAAGGCATTTTTTCCCGGTGTGGTTCCGCTTAAGCCTATGGTCTGAACGCCGTAAGCCGTCCCCAAAAGAACCCCCGTCAGAATTCCGCAGAGAACATAATCCTTATTTAAAAGCCTGAATTTTTTAAAGAAAATCACCGATAAAAAGACTGACGCAATCAAAAACCTCAAGCCGATGGTTGTTATGGGCGGAATTATGTCTATTGAAGCCTTCAAAACCGTAAAGGAAAGCCCCCAAATTAAAGCGGCGGCAAAAAGCGCAGCCTTAGCCAAAGCGGTTATACTCGGTTTCTTCATAATCTTACCTCAGACAAACTTGTTCAAGCCGCTGTCATAGTCGAAACCCGCAGCGGAAAGACTTTCCTCAATTTCGCTGCGGCTTTCATTCAAATCGTCACAAAGGTCGTCAAGGCTTGAATATTCGTCTCTGAGCTTTGTATTTATGTAGCTTAAAAGTATAATCGGGTCTTTGGGAAGCATTTCAATTTCTCCATTCTAATCAATATTTATC
>JAJBVU010000267.1 GCA_020859645.1 Eubacterium sp.
TTTGTGTTGACTAAACCCCGTTTTGGGTATAGAATAATGAAAATAAGTAATTAAGGAGAAGGAAAATCATATGAGAATACGCAAGAAAAACTGGACTGAAGAAGAGCTTGAAACAAGCCCTTTTTTGGTGGAGGATCCCAAAGCCCTTAAGGGCAAATGGAACGAAAAATTCGGCGAGGAAAAGCCTGTTTATGTTGAAATAGGCTGCGGAAAGGGCCGCTTTATTTCGGAAATGAGTAAGCTTCATCCGGACGTAAACTTTGTAGGCGTTGAAAAATTCACTATGGTGGTTTCAAGAGCCTTGAGAAAGTGTAAGCTTAACGAATGCGGAAAAAACGTGTTTATAACCTGCATAGACGCAGAGGAAATAGAAGAGGTTTTCGAAAGAGGCGAAATTCAGAGAATTTATCTCAACTTTTCAGACCCTTGGCCAAACAGAAAAAAATGGATTAAAAAGCGTTTAACAAACGAAAAGTTCTTGACACGTTATGAAAATATTTTCGGTGAAAAGGGCGAGGTATTTTTAAAAACCGACAACAGAGAATTCTTTGAGTTTTCCCTTCAGGCTTTTTCCGAAAAAGGGTGGGTTTTAAAAAATATAAGCCTTGATCTTCATAACAGCGGCTTTGAGGGAAATGTTATGACAGAGTATGAAAAGAAGTTTTCCGAGGAGGGTATGCCCATTTACAGATTAGAGGCATATTATACCGAAAGGAAGTGATTTTTTGGCAAGCCGGTTTGTATGTAAGCTTGCAAGTATGGTTTACAGACCGAGGAAAAAAAGCGAAAAATCCGAAAACAGAGAGAATATTGCTTCGGGGCTTGATTTAGACGGTATGGAAAAAGCCCTAAATGAAATATTAAAGAAATAAAAATACCCCTGTGAGAGATTAAAACATTCTCATAGGGGTATTGTGTGTTAACGTCTCCTGTTATTTCCCAAAATAATTGCCAAAAATCTCAAAAGTGTAGCAAGTGAAGCCATAGCTGCGGCAACATAGGTCAGAGCCGCTGCTGATAAAACCTTTCTTGCGCCGGGAACCTCGTCGGGGTCTAAATAGCCATAGTCTTTAAGGTTCTGCATTGCCCTTGCGGAAGCGTTAAACTCCACAGGGAGAGTTACAAGCTGGAAGAAAACAACTACCGCATAAAGCAAAGCGCCGAGAAGGGCTATAGTATAAAATCTTGAAAAAGAGCCTATTATTATTCCCAAAATTATAAGTGGCATAGCTAATTTGCTTGAAAAACTGACTGCCGGAAAAATACTTGTTCTTATCTTTAAAGGCACATAGCCTACGTTATCCTGAATTGCATGGCCTGTTTCGTGAGCCGCTACTCCCAAGGCGGCTAAGCTTCGTGAGGAATAAACCGGGTCTGAAAGTCTCAGAGTTTTCGATTTTGGGTCATAGTGGTCGGTTAAATTTCCTCTTATAGGCTCAACCGCTACGTCGGTAATACCTGCGTTGTAGAGAAGCTGTCTTGCTACGTCAGCCCCTGTATAGCCTCTTCTGCTTGCCACCTTAGAATACTTCTTGAAGGTTGAATTAACCTTATACTGAGAATAAAATGACAAAATAATCGCAGCCACAAGAAGAAGCATAGCCACCATGTAAAGACCGCTGAAGGAACCGTAGCCGTAGCCGCCGTAATAGGGATAATATCCTCCGTAATACATATAATACACCGCCTTTTCTTAAATTTTTTTTGATATATCAATATATACGCAACTTATCGTTGAAAGTTTTTTATTCTCCCAAAATTTTTCCCTTTTCTATTTTATGCCCTAAAATATATGCGCTTACAGGCATAATTTTCGAACCGGGGGTTTGAATTTCCTTAATCAAAAGGCTTCCCTTGCCTGTTTTTACAAGAATACCCTTTTTGTCAACTGAAATTATTTCGCCTAAAGCTCCTTCAGTTTCATCTGAAACAACCTCAGACTTAAAAACCTTAAGCTTTTCGCCGTTATAAAATGTATAAGCGGCAGGGGAGGGGTTCAATGCTATTATAAGGTTCTTAATTTCCATAGCGGACTTTGAAAAGTCAATAAGCCCTGTTTCTTTTGTTATTTTGTGGGCGTAGGTGTGCTTTTCTTCGTCCTGCTTTTCGGGGACAAGCTTGCCTTCTTCCAAAAGCTTCAGGGCTTTAATAAGAGTCTCAGCCCCCAAAATTGAAAGCCTTTCTTCAAGCTCTCCCCCTGTTTCGTCCTCTCCTATAGGTGTTTCCGCCTTAAGAAGCATATCCCCGGCGTCAAGCCTTTCAGCCATATACATAATTGTTATGCCTGTTGTTTTTTCACCGTCCATAATTGCCTGCTGAACAGGGGCAGCCCCTCTGTATTTGGGCAGAAGAGACCCGTGAACATTAATAGAGCCGTATTTGGGTATTTCGAGCAAGGCTTTAGGCAAAATCTGACCATAAGCCGCCACAACAAAAACATCGGCGTTATATTCTTTTAATTTATCGATAAACTCATCTGTCTTTGCGGAAACAGGCTGAAGCACCTCTATGTTTAAGCTCTCAGCCGCCTGTTTAACAGGTGTGGGAATAAGCTTCTTCCCTCTGTTTTTGGGCTTGTCGGGCTGTGTAACCGCCGCTTTAACCTCGTGATTTTCAGCCAGCGCCTTTAAAACAGGCACCGCAAAGTCGGGAGTGCCGAAAAAAACAGCCTTCATAATCAGTCCTCCTCGTCGTTTTCCACCTCAAAAAGGTCGCCTATAACCTTGTCGGTATAAAGTATTCCGTCAAGGTGGTCGATTTCGTGACAGAGACATCTTGCCATAAGATCCTCTCCCTCTATTATCATCTTTTCACCGTTCCTTGTCATACATTCAACCTTTACATACTGAGGTCTTTCAACCTTTCCCCCAAGCCCGGGAACGGAAATGCACCCCTCATTGTCAACAACGGCACCCTTCTGATCCAAAATTTTAGGGTTTACCATTTCCACAAGACCTTCCCCTATGTCTATAACAACGCATTTTTTAAGTATGCCCACCTGGGGCGCAGCAAGCCCTACGCCGTTGTAATAATACATAGTTTCAGCCATATCGTCAAGAAGCTGCGAAAGCTTTTGATCAAAAGCCTTAACGTCCTTGCACTTCTTTCTTAAAATTTCTTCTTCTCTCATTCTGACTTGTCTCAGAGCCATATTGCGCCTCCTATGGTATATATGTAGGATTTACCGTAACACTGACGGTTATGCCCTTTGGATTATATTTTTCGTTAAATTTATCGAGACAATAGAAAATGTAGTTTTTAAGCTTTTCTTCGTCTCTGCCTTTAATTATGAGCCTGTGGCGGAATTTGTTTTTGATTTTGGAAACCGCCGCCGCTGAGGGGCCTATTCTGGAATAGTCCTTATTTTTGCCGTAAAAGGCAAATATTTCCGCCAAAATATGCAGATTTCGAATAACCTCTCTTTCGTCCTCACCCGTAAAGAGAACAACAGCTATGTTAGAAAAGGGGGGATAAGCCATTTGCCGCCTGAACTCTATTTCTTCATTATAAAAGCTCAAATAGTCCTCTCTCTTTGCATATTCTATGCAGTAATTTTCAGGCATATAGGTTTGAATTAAAACTCTGCCCTTGTCTCCGGCTCTTCCGGCTCTGCCTGCCACCTGGGTTATAAGCTGAAATGTGTTTTCGGCAGAACGAAAATCAGAAGAGTTTAAAGATAAATCCGCCGCTATAACCCCCACAAGGGTAACATTTGGGAAGTCAAGCCCTTTGGCTATCATCTGTGTTCCGGCTAAAATGTCTGCTTTTCCCGCTGCAAAGGCTTCCAAAATCTGACGGTGGCTGTCCTTTGTTTTGGTGGTGTCGGCGTCCATTCTCAAAATTCGTGCTTCCGGAAAAAGCTTGTTTACTTCAGCAATAACCTTTTCCGTTCCTGCTCCGAAATATTTTATATAGGGTGAGCCGCAGGCAGGACACCGGTCGGGAACAGAAGCCTCTCTTCCGCAGTAGTGACACACAAGCTTTTCCTCCTGTTTATGATATGTATAGCTGACTGAGCAGTTTTCACAGGTCATAACATAGCCGCAGCTTCTGCAGCTTAAAAAGGTGGAGTGTCCTCTGCGGTTCAAAAAAAGAATAATCTGCTTTTCGGCTTTCAGTGTTTCCCTTATTGCCTTTTGAAGTCTCAGAGAAAACATCGACCGATTGCCCAAAGCAAGCTCGTCTCTCATATCTACGGCGAAAATATCCGGAGGGGTCATATTAATTCTGCTGTTAAGCTCCAAAAGCTCATATTCCCCTGTTTCCGTCTTATAAAAGCTTTCTATAGAGGGGGTTGCGCTGCCGAAAAGAACAGCCGCACCTGTCAGCTCTGAAAGCTTCAAAGCAACCTCTCTTGCATCGTATTTGGGAGTAATCTCCGACTTATAGGTTTTTTCGTGTTCCTCATCTATTATGATTACGCCTAAGCTTTCGAAAGGGGCAAAAATTGCGGAACGGGGTCCGATCATAATGGAAACGTCTCCCCGTTTAGCCTTTTTCCACTGGTCGAACCGTTCCCCCTCGGTCATTTTGGAATGGGTAACTGTGACCTTTTCGCCGAACCGCTCAATAAAACGGCTGACGGTCTGAGGTGTCAGAGAAATTTCGGGCACCAAAACCACAGCCTGTTTCCCCATCGAAATTGTTTTGTCAATAATTTCGGTATAAACCAAGGTTTTGCCGCTGCCTGTGACCCCCTTTAAAAGAAAAGGCTTTTTCTCAGGGTCATTTAATGATGAAACAACCCTGTCTATAACAGCCTGCTGATCCGGGGTAGGGGAGTGGCTTCTTGAGGGAGAAGGGTTCTTTGTGTCATAGAGGTCACGGCTTTTTTCAAGCTCGCTTATTTCCACAATGCCCTTTTTTTCAAGAGATTTAACAGTCTGCAGACTTATTTCAAGGCTGTCCTTAATATATTTTAAAGACAAGGGGCTGTTTTGCCTAAGCTCCTTTAAAAGCTGCGACTGCCGATTATTTTTTTTGATTATTTTTTCCGTCTCTTCATTGTCCGCCCTTAGGCTTACATACCTTTCAATCTTGTCCTTTGTGATTTTAGGCAGTATGCACTGAAGGCAGTCTGTCAATGTGCAGTAATATTTTTTCTGCATCCATTTGGCAAGAGAAATCTGAAGCTCCGAAAATACAGGGTAGGGGTCTTTTATAGATGTTATTTCCTTAAGGGTTCTGTCGGTTTTTACCTCGTCAGCTAAGGCGATAACATACCCCTCCGTAGGTCTGTTGCCCCGTCCGAAGGGAACGGTCACCCTCGACCCTGTTTTAATTTTATCCTCCAAATCCTCGGGAACAGTATAAAAGAAAATTCTGTCAACCTCTTTGGCTTTTATCTGAACGATTATTTCAGCATATTTCACCGCTTTATTCGTTCTCCTTTAAATCTTTGACATCACCGGCGTCCTCTGTATCAAGGCTGTCAAGACCTTCAATGCCTTCCAGTTCGTCTGCTTCATCAAGCTCGTCAAGCTCATCTAATTCGTCAAGGTTTTCGATGCTTTCGCTGTTAAAGTCAAAGCCTTCACCGGCTGGTTCTTCGGGTTTAAATTCAGCTTTCTTTTCATTTTCTTCCGCAGCCTGTTCAAGCTCGCTCTTAATTTCCTCTTCAAGAGTTTCGGTGTCTTTTTCAATCTGAATAACAGTGCCCATTCCCTCGGGAACAACCTTGATTTTGCCTGCTTCAAGCTCTTCAACGGCTATTGAAAGGGGTTTATCGGAAAGGGCAGGGTCGTCTACCATAGGCTTGTCGCCTTCAATAATCTGCCTTGCTCTCTTTGCAGCGGCAATAACCACAGTGTAACGGCTCTTAATAGCGTCCCCTGTTTCGTTGTCCTTGTTCATTATGTCCATAAGCTCAGCATATGATGGTTTAAGCATTAGTATCTACTCCTTTTTTTGATAAAAATTGTTCTGAAAAATCCAAATTCCTTGCGGCTCTGAATTTCTCCGTTTCAACAATTGCGTTTATGCGTTCCGTTGCGTTTCTTACAAGGTCATTCAGAACCACATAGTCATATTTGTTAAGAAGCCCGACCTCTTCTCTTGCACGTCTTAAGCGCATATTTATAACCTCGTCTGTTTCTGTGGCTCTGCCTCTGAGCCTGTCCTGCAGGTCCTGAATAGTTTCGGGGGTTAAAAATATAAGTACGGCATCGGGATATTTTTCTTTAACCTGAATTGCCCCCTGAACCTCAATTTCCAAAATTACGTTTTTGCCCTCTGAGAGCTGCTGTTCAACATATTTTGTGGGCGTTCCGTAGAAGTTTCCGCAAAATATGGCGTACTCAAGGAGACTTCCGTTTTCAATAAGCTTTTTAAATTCCTTTTCCGTTCTGAAATAATATGAAACTCCCTCTTCCTCGCCGGGTCTGGGGGCACGTGTGGTAACAGAGGTTGAAAGGCAGTACTTTCCTTCCTCTTTTAAAAGTTCTTTAACAACGGTGCCTTTGCCTGCTCCCGAAGGCCCCGATATAATAAGAAGAATACCTTTATTATACAATTATTCCGCCTCCTTTAAACCGCCCGACAGACGGGCGAAAATGGTTTCGGGCTGATTGGCAGCCAAAATAATGTGATTGCTATCGGTGATTATTGCGGCACGGGTTTTTCTTCCGCAGGTTGCGTCGATTAGTTTGCCTTCCTTGCGTCTTTCCTGAATAAGACGCTTTACGGGTGCGGCTTCGGGGCTGACCACAGCCAAAATTTTGTCAGCGGAAACAATGTTTCCGAAGCCTATGTTTATAAAGCTGTTCATTATGTTCACCTTCGGTCTATTCTATGTTTTGAACCTGTTCTCTTATTTTTTCTATTTCGCTTTTAAGCTCAACAGTGCAGTTTGTAATAACAAGATCATTGCTCTTTGAAGCGATTGTGTTTGACTCTCTGTTCATTTCCTGAACCAAAAAATCAAGCTTTCTGCCGATTGAACCGTCCTCGTCCAAAATAGATGACATTTGGCTTAAGTGGCTTAAAAGCCTTGTGGTTTCCTCGTCAATGCAGCACTTATCCGCAAAAACAGCGGCTTCGGTTAAAATTCTGCTTTCGTCAGCCTGAATTTCTTCAAGCTCCGAAAGGCGGTCTCTGAGCTTTTCACGATATTCCGCAGCTACCAAGGGCGCTCTTTCGATTATAACAGCCAAAGTCTCCTTCATACCCTCAAGCTTTTCCTTTATATCCACCTTAAGGTTTTCGCCCTCTCTGGTTCTCATTTCCAAAAAGCCGGTCATAGCCTGTGAAAGAGCCTCGTTTAAGCCCTCCAAAACCTCTGTGTTTTCGTCTAAGTTGGCTTTTTCGACGGTTATAACGTCGGGAAAGCGTGAAAGAAGAGTAAGAGAAATTTTATCCTCAATGCCGTAGCGGTCTTTAATTTCATTTAAAACCGAGTGATAGCTGTCTGAAAGGGCGGAGTTTAAACCGATTTTATAGTCCTCCGCTGCCTGCGACTCGAAATTAACGAAAACATCGGTTTTGCCTCTAAAAACCTGTTTTGACACTGTTTTTTTGATTATATCCTCATAGGAAAGCATCATTCTCGGCAGCTTCACCGAAATATCATTAAATCGGTGATTTACCGAACGAATTTCCACCACAAACTTTCTGTTGTTAAGATTAGACTCCCCCCTGCCGTAGCCCGTCATACTTCTCATAAAATATACACTCCAAATCAATTTTTTATTCACGGAAACGGCAAACGCATAAATAAGCTGTTAATATCTTAAGCGCCGTTTCCCTACATACCATTAT
>JAJBVU010000024.1 GCA_020859645.1 Eubacterium sp.
GAAGAAAAGAAAGCTTTGACAAGTGAAGCTTACTTCAATGTCTCAGTCTCACAGGAGGGATTGCTTTATGATTTTATCGGAAAGAGCTACTCAGGTTAAAACCTCGGCTTCTCTGAAGGTTACGGCAAAGGCGCAGAATTTGAATATCAGCGGCTTTGACGTTATAAACCTCGGAACAGGGGAGGTTGATTTTCAAACCCCTTTACATATAAAAGAAGCGGCTGTAGAAGCCATTAACGGAACCCTGCCAAAATATACGGCGGTTGAGGGTATATTGGAGCTTCGGGAAGCTCTCTGTGACAAGTTTTTCGCCGATTACGGCGTTAAATATGAGCCTGAAAACGCAGTTATTTCAAACGGCGCAAAACAGGCGCTTATGAATACAATATTTTCTCTTGTGGGTCAAAGCGACGAGGTAATTATTTCCGCTCCCTATTGGCAAAGCTATATGGAGCTGGTATTGCTTGCCGGCGGTGTTCCCGTAATTGTCTATACAAAAGAGGAAAAGGGCTATAAAATTACCCCCGACGAGCTTAAACAGGTGGTTACGCCCAAAACAAAGGCTATTATAATAAACAGCCCCAACAACCCCACAGGGGCAGTATACACAAAAAGCGAGCTTGAAGCTATAGCAGACTTTGCATGCAAAAATGACCTCTTCATAATTTCAGACGAGGTCTATGACAAAATGATTTATTCGAGGAAGGTTAAGTTTACCTCTGTTGCCTCCTTGGGCGAAGAGGTTAAAAAGAGAACCGTTGTTATAAACAGCTTTTCAAAGACATATTCAATGACCTCTTGGAGAATAGGCTATGCTCTTGCGGATAAGAAAATCGCAAAGGCTATGGCTAAAATTCAGAGCCATACCACCTCAAACGTAAACGTGGTAAGCCAGTTTGCGGCTTTGGCGGCTCTTAAGGGCGGTGACGAAATTGTTGACAGCCACATTACGGAGCTTAAACGCAGACGTGACTATATGGTTCAGAGAATTTCGGACCTGCCTTATTTGAGAAGCCTAAAGCCGGTAGGGGGTCTTTACATACTGGTGAATGTTTCAAAGCTTTACGGCGAAAAGGTGGGAGACGTTGAAATAAAATCCGGCAGAGACGTGGCGTCAATTCTTTTCGATAAATATAACCTTGCTGTTGTGGCAGGGGATGTTTTCGGCTGTGAGGACTGTATAAGGCTTTCCTTTGCCGCTTCAATGAAGGATATTATTATAGGCATTAACAGAATTGAAAACTTTATTAAACAAAACTTCTGAAATTTGTAAAGGAAGGGTTTTATGACATCTGTTTTGATTTTTGCTTCGGCAGTGATTATATTCTGTATTATTGCAGATAAGCTTTCCGACAAAATAGGCGTTCCATGCCTTCTGCTTTTTATGCTTGTGGGTATGCTTTTCGGCTCAGACGGCTTGTTTAAAATTCCTTTTGACAACTTTTCTTTTACCGAAAACATATGCACGGTTTGTCTTATTTTTATTATGTTTTACGGCGGCTTCGGTGTAAAGCTTTCGGCGGCAAGACCCGTTTTTATTCGTTCGGGTCTGCTGTCCTCTTTGGGCGTGGTTATTACGGCTTTGCTTATATGTGCTTTTTGCCGTATAGGTCTTAAATGGAGCTTTGCCGAAAGCTTTTTGCTTGGGGCTGTAGTCAGCTCAACCGACGCCGCTTCGGTTTTTTCAGTCTTAAAATCAAAAAATCTCAATCTTAAATATAATACTGCTTCTCTTTTGGAAATTGAAAGCGGCAGCAACGACCCTATAGCCTATATGCTGACTGCTGTAGGCATAATGCTTTTAAGCGGCGGCGGACTTTCAACCGCTTGGCTTCTTATAATTAAGCAGATTTTATTCGGGGCTGTTTTCGGCTTTGCCGTTGCTTACGGAGCGGTTTTTGCCCTTAAAAGACTGACGCTTGAATCCGAGGGAATGGAAATGGTTTTTTTGACCGCTGTTTCCGCAGCTTCCTATGCCCTTTCCGGCTATTGGGGAGGAAACGGCTTTCTCTCCGTCTATATCTGCGGAATTATTATAGGAAACTCCGATATTAAAAACAAAAAGCCCCTTGTTAATTATTTTGACGGAATAACAGGTCTTTCACAGATTGTTATATTCTTCCTTTTGGGCTTTTTGTGCAGCCCACATATGCTGCCGAAGGTGTTTTTCACTGCGGTTTTGATTTTTCTCTTTATGTTTTTTATTGCCCGTCCGGCGGCGGTTTTTGCGGTTTTGCTTCCCTTTAAGGCTAAGCTTAACCAGTGTCTCCTTGTGAGCTTTGCTGGGCTCAGAGGGGCGGCTTCAATTGTTTTTGCCATAATGGTAATAGCAGGGGGAGCAAAGACGGAAAATGACATTTTTAATATTGTTTTTCTTATTGCGATTATCTCCGTAGCTTTACAGGGCTCTCTTTTGCCCTTTGTTACGAAGAAGCTTGATATGGTTGCCGCAGACGGCGACGTAAGAAAAACCTTTAACGATTATGTTGAACGCTCTTGGCTTAATCTTATTAATATTGCGGTAACTCTTAAGCATAAGTGGGCGGGAAAGCTTGTTAAAGACATAGATATGCCTACAGATTTTTTAATTCTTTCTGTGAGGCGAAACGGCGAGGTTATTTACCCCCGGGGCGACACTAAATTAGAGGTAGGCGACAGCCTTATTGTCAGCGTTCCGGCTTATAATGACACAACCGATGTAAGCTTAAAGGAAATTAAAATTAATAAGCGTCACAAGTGGAAAAATAAGACTGTTTCCGAAATCAGTCTGCCTAAAAACTCTCTTGTGGCGGCAATAAAGAGGGGAGACGAATTTATTATCCCCAACGGTGAAAGTCAAATTTTGGAAAACGATGTATTGATATTATGCGAATAAGGAGGAAATTTTATGGAGAATTTAAGGCTTGCGGTAATAGGCTTAGGAGCAATCGGCAGAAAATACGTAGGTATGTTAAACGAAGGTATTAAGGGAAACACTCTGACCGCAGTTGTTGCAAGAAGTGACATAAATTATAACTGGGCACTTGAAAACGGCGGCAAAGAGGGCAAATTCAAGATTTTCAGAAGCACTGAAGAGCTTTTCGAAAACGAGGGCTTGTTTGACACCTGCGTAATTGCAACCCCTCACAGAAACCATTTGGAGACGGCTCTTACCGCCTTCAGCCACAACAAGCATGTTCTCTGCGAAAAGCCTACGGCGGCAGCCTTAAGCGAAGCCATTAAAATGGAAGAAGCCGCAAAAGAGGCAGGTCTTAAGCTTGGAGTAATTTTTCAGTGGAGAGCCGTTCCCGTAATGAAAAAAATGAAGGAGCTTTTGGAACAGGGAACTGTTGGCAAAATAAAGAGAATTAAGCTTGAAAACACAAGCTACTTCCGCACTTTAAAATATCACCGCTCCGGCGGCTGGCGAAGCAGCTGGAAGGGCGAGGGCGGCGGAGCCTTGGTCAATCAGGCACAGCACTATATAGACCTGTGGCTGTGGCTTTTCGGAGTGCCTGAGAGTATTTTCGCAGATGTTGAGTTCGGAAAGCACAGTGAAATAGCCGTTGACGATGAGGTTTCGATTTTTATGAAATATGAAAACGGAGCAACGGGGATTTTCGTTCTTTCAACAGGCGAAGTGCCTAAGACCGACGAGCTTTGCGTCATAGGCACTAAGGGCAAAATCACATTAAGGGGCAACAGTCTTTGGGTTGAAACATATCCTGACAGCGACGAATACATAAAGACCGCCCAATGCAACGCAAGAGACGGAATAACGGTTACAGAGGAAAAGATAGACTGCAAGGCTCCCAAAACACCTCAGAGAGATATTTTCGAAGCCTTTGCGGAAAGCGTTATGACAGGCAAAGAGCCTACCCCAAACGGCAAAGACGGCATTAATGCAATAATGCTTGCAAACGCCGCCTATATTTCTTCAATTCACCAAAAAGCCCTGACACTTCCCATAGACCCCGGTTTATGGGATGAGGAACTTAAAATTCTCGAAGAAAAAGAAAATTAAACACTCAAAAAGACTGCCAAACAAATTCGTTATCGGCAGTCTTTTTTAATTTAATCAATATATGCTATAAGCTCGCACTCTATTTTTGCGCCCTTAGGCAGTGCACCTACCTCGACGGCTGAGCGGGCAGGGCAGTCGGCTTTGAAATAAAGCTTATAAACCTCATTTACTGCCGAAAAGTCATTCATATCCGTTAAAAAAACTGTTGTTTTAACGGCGTTTTCAAGGCTTAAGCCCTGACTTTCCAAAACTGCCGAAAGGTTTTTAAATACTTGATGAGCCTGTTCCTCAATTGTTTCTCCCGAAAATTCGCCTGTTTTGGGGTCAAGGGGTATCTGACCTGAGACAAAAATGAAGCTGCCTGCCTTTACCGCCTGTGAATAAGGCCCTATTGCCGCAGGGGCTTTGTCTGTTGCTATAATTTCTTTCATCACTGCTGCTCCTTTGTAAGCTCTTCGAAAATTTCGTGTACCGTGGTCATTTTATTGACTTTTCCTACGTTTGCGCCGCAGAAAATAAGTCCGTTTTCAAGGTCGCCCTTAGCTGCGTTAAAAAGCGCCAAAGAAATGCAGTAGGGGGTTGTTTTGGGGTCGCAGCGGTGCATACAGTTGAAACAGCGTGTAACCTTGGGAGGGTCGCTTTCAACACGCTTTACGAAA
Source organism: Eubacterium sp. (assembly GCA_020859645.1). GTDB lineage: Bacteria > Bacillota > Clostridia > Lachnospirales > CAG-274 > JAJQCI01. Next base: position 4,663 of record JAJBVU010000024.1, read on the forward strand.
ACGTTGTTAATAGCTCTTCCCGGCATACCTACGGGGGACTTAACGATTTTAGCGTCACCCTCGGAAGCGTTTATATAAGCCTGTTTAAAGGCGTCGCTGGCGTCGCATTCCTTTGTAGCCACAAAACGTGTAGCCATTTGAACTCCGTCAAGCCCCAGTGAAAGGCAGTGGTCAATGTCGGCTCTGTCAAAAACGCCGCCGCCGAAAATTACGGGAATTTCCTTGTTATACTCACTTGAAAATTTGTCTCTTATTTCCAAAATTTTCTTTATTTCGAGATCCATTTCCTCATCCGTTACCGAAAGAACCTCGCTTTCTTTAAAGCCCAAATGTCCTCCGGCTTTAGGTCCCTCGATTACAATCATATCCGGCAGACGCTTATATTTTTTCATCCATCTTGTAAGGATAACGTTTGCAGCCTTAGCTGAAGAAACGATAGGGCAAAGCTTAATCGAGCTGCCCTCGGCATATTTGGGCAAATCCAAGGGAAGCCCTGCGCCCGAAATAATAAGGTCTGCGCCGCTGTCGATAATACATTTTACATATTCCTCATACTGCTTTGACACAACCATAAGATTGACGCCTATGATACCCCCGTCGGAAATTTCCTTTGCACGCTTAATGTGGTATGAAAGGGTACGCATATTGGCAGGGGTTGTGTTTGTATAGAAGTCCTCTTCCATAAAGCCGGGCTGTGCGGCGGAAATAACGCCTATTCCGCCTTCCTTAGCCACTGCTCCGGCAAGGGATGAAAGGCTTATGCCTATGCCCATTCCGCCCTGAACAATGGGGTATTTTGCAGTTATATCTCCTATTTTTAACGGTTTAAGTTCCATTCAAATCTCTCCGTAACATATTTATTCTATAAAAATTTTCACAAAATGCTCAAACTTTCTCTACATACACTATATTATATTTTTGAGAATTAGTCAACAGATTTAAGGAAATTTTTAAAATTTTTGCGGTAATTATTCATTTCCCAATACCGCCTGTAAACAAAATTTCAGTTCTCATCCCGGCTTGCATTTCGTGATTCGTTTAAAAGGCTCATTTTCATTTCATAATATGAAGGGCTGAAATCCAAATAATGCCTGTGGGGGTTTTCAAAACGCTGTTCCTCCTGCCAAATTTCATCCTCAAGCTGTCTTTTAACAAAGTCACGAATTTCCGTAAGGGTTGGCTGACCGCCTATAACCTTTCCGTCCTTCATAACAGGCACCTGAAGCTCCTTAGCTGTACAGATTTCGAAATATCTTATACGCCAGGGCTCGTTGGGGTCACCATAGCGGTAGGGAGCCGAAAGGTCAAGCTCTTCGTCCGCCTTTGTAATAAGGTCTGCGGCGGCTTGTCCGTTTTCGTTATATATACGATAAACTCTCTTTCTGCCGGGGTTGGTTATTTTCTCCTGATTTTCAGAAAGCTTGATTTTGGGAATGCTCTCGCCGTTTTTTTCAACAGCGGCAATTTTATAAACACAGCCGAAAACAGGGTCGCTCTTAGCGGTTATAAGCCTTTCGCCTACGCCGAAGGAGTCAATCATTCCGCCCTGTCTGATAATCGAAGAGATAGTGTACTCGTCAAGGCTGTTTGAAGCTATAATTTTGCAGTCCTCAAAGCCTTCGGCGTCAAGAAGCTTTCTTACCTTTTTTGAGAGATAAGCCAAATCCCCTGAGTCCAGACGAACCCCCTTAAGGCGTTTTCCTTGGGGTATCAAAACCTCTCTTGCGGCTTTAACTGCATTTGGTACTCCCGAATGAATTACATCATAGGTGTCAATGAGAAACAGCGATGAATCGGGATATGTTTCCGCATATTTCTTAAAGGCTTCAAGCTCGTTTTCGTGATACATAACCCAACTGTGAGCCATTGTTCCGCTGACGGGTATTCCGAAAAGCTGACCTGCCATAACTGTGGCGGTAGAGTCCGCTCCGCCGATATATGCGGCTCTTGCTCCGTATACTGCTGCGTCCATATTGTGGGCACGCCTTGCCCCGAAGTCGGAAACGCTTCTGCCTGCGGCGGCTTTAACGATACGGCGAGTTTTCGTAGCAATCAGCGACTGATGGTTAATCTGTGAAAGAATAGCCGTTTCTATAAGCTGAGCGTCAAGAAGGGGAGCCGTAACGGTAATTATAGGCTCTTCGGGGTAAATAACAGTGCCTTCGGGAAAGGCATAAACGTCGCCCTTAAAGCGGTAGGTCTTAAGATAGTCAAGAAACTTTTCCGAAAAAATATTAAGACCTCTGAGGTAGTCTATATCCTCAGCTTCAAATTTCAGATTGGTCAAATATTCTATAATCTGCTGAAGCCCGGCAAAAATAGCAAAGCCGCCGCCGTCGGGGTTTTTCCTGTAAAAGACGTCGAAGGTTACTTTTTCTTCAAAAGAATTTTCGTTAAAATATCCGTTAGCCATAGTCATTTCATATAAATCCATAACCATGCTTATATTTCTTTTATCGAATTGTGTCATAAATCCTTGCTCTCCTTTAAAATAATGTGACAGCTCTCCATAACCGAAAGGGCGGCGCTGTGCTTTTCAGGCGTAACTCCGGCGCAGCAGTCCTTCAAAACATATATAGGCGTTTCGGGCAGTGCCGCTTTGATCATCAGGGCATTGCTTATTACGCAGATGTCAGTGCAAAGCCCTGCTAAATATATAGCTGAAAAAGGCTCTTTTTCGTTTTCTTTCTTTAAATCTGCCGAAAGCTCTTCAGAACCAAATGTAGGCTTTTCATAAAGTTTTGCATTTTTCTTATTCATAATTTTTTCAAGCCCGGGAATTAGCCTGTGACCCTCTGTTCCCTTAATGCAGTGAGGAACAGGCAGAAGCTTTCCCTCCATTGTGTTAAGATAGCTTTCACTGTGAGTGTCGGCAGTGAAAATAAGTCTGCCTTCGAAGCCCTCAGCCGCCTTAATTACAGCAGGGACTATTGCCTCAGCATCCTTTGTTCCCAAAGCTCCGTCAACAAAATCCTTCTGCATATCTATTATAATAAGACATTCGTTTTTCATTTAAACATACCTCCCC
>JAJBVU010000276.1 GCA_020859645.1 Eubacterium sp.
ATGAAAAAATGTGTTATAATAAAATTTATATATGGTTTTTACGGATAGAAGAAGTTATTTCGGAGGTTTTGAAATATGAAAAAATTTAAAATGTTAAAGAGAATATGCTGTTCAGCTATGGCGGCTGTTATGTGCTTAGGCAGTGCAGGAGCTTTAAGCGCACAGGGCGCAGTAGGGAAAACCGTCACTGTAGGCAGCGGCAAGGACTACGCCACAATAACCGAAGCTTTGGCAGCGGTGGACTACACCCCTACAAAAACAACCCCCTACACAATCGAAATAAGCCCCGGAACATATGAGGAATTTATTTCTGTAGACACCCCTTATGTCAATTTTGTAGGCAAAGGGGATGCGGAGGACATTGTTATAACCTATGACAAGTCCGTAGGTCACACCGACACCTCAAATAGAGCCGGAACGGAAAAGACAGCCTCAGTCACAATTACTGCCGACGCCGTAGGCTTTTCAGCCAAAAACGTCACATTCCAAAACTCCTATAACCTCTATCAGGAGGAGGAATATTCACAGGCTGTGGCTTTGGTGAGCCTTTCCGATATGGTTACTTTTGAAAACTGCCGTTTTTTAGGCAGACAGGACACTCTCTACTTAAAAGGAGCTTCAAAGGGAGCAGACGTAAGGGGCAGCGCCAACCCGGCAAGAGCCTATCTTAAGGGCTGTTATGTTGAGGGAACCGTTGACTTTATTTTCGGCGACGGAACCGCTTATTTCTATGATTGCGACATATTTATGGCTTATCGTGACGGGGGCGGATATTTCACCGCAGCCAACACAACCCTTTACAATGCAGGCTATGTTTTCGATAACTGCCGTTTCAGTGTTGACAAGGCTTATACTGCCGAGGACGCCGATAAAATTTATTTGGGCAGGCCCTGGCAGTGCGACGCAGACCACCCTATCTGCGGCTCAAGCGTAGCTATTATTAATTCGGAGCTTCCTTCTATATTAAACAGCGACGGATTCGCTCTTTGGAACGAAAACACTCAGATTGAAAAGCTGAGATTTTATGAATATAACAACAAGGTAGGCTCTGACCCCGAGGACACCTCTGTAAGAGCTGACTATGTAAAAATATTGACAGCCGAACAGGCTGAAAGCTTTAAGCCCTTCAACATTTTAAGAGGAAGCAATCTTTGGAACCCCGATAACTTTGATGCAGTTAAGGGCTACCCTGCCGCTGAGGTTACTTTAGGGGAATATGAAATTTCAATACCTCTCGGGGAAAGTGCGGAGCTTATTACATATGCCCTTCCCTCAGGCTCAAGTGCTTCTGTTGCATTTTCATCAGACAATGAAGCCGTTGCCGCAGTTGACGCAAAGGGCAAAATCAGTGCTGTAGGCACAGGCAGTGCATACATTACCGCTTCACTTTCAAACGGAATGTCAAGCAGTACAAAGGTAAACGTAACAGCGGCGAGAACCCTTCCGCCGGAAGCTGTTGACGTAAGCTTTGACTACGGCTCAACCCTTGACGTCGGCGACAGACTCAGAGCCACATATGCCTTCACCTCCAAAACAGACGAAGCCAACGACAACAGCCTTTTAAGGTGGAGTGCAGTTGACAGCGAAACAGGCAAGGAATATATTCTCAGCGAAGGCATAGGTTCAAGCTTTAAGGAATATATCGTAACCGCAAACGAAGCAGGCTCATATATAAAATTTCAGGTGTTCCCCGAAACAACTACAAGCTACGGTGCTGTAGGCGAAACAGCTTCTTATGTTTCGGAAGAGCCCGTCAGCGGCGAAATCAAAGCTCTTCTTAAGGAAAGCTTTTCAGATATTTCAAACGCAAATATAACCTCCGGCACATTCAAGCTTGTTTCAGACTATGACAACAGCCTTATTACAGGAGACAGCGAAACAAACACGGCTTCCGACAAACTTGTTTTCTCCGAAAGCATTTGTTCAGGCGATTTTAATGCCGTTATAAGACAGAAATTTAACCCCGAGGTTGACGGTCTTTCCGGCGACAGCTATGAGGATATTTTCTTAAGTCTCGTTGACAGCAATAATTATTTCAAGGTAAGAATAACAAGAGGGGGCAACACAAATTCTCTCAGATGGTATTTAATTAAAGCCGTAAACGGCGTTGAGGAAACTCTTGCCCTTGACGAAAGCTCAATGAAGGACAATGTTCCTCAAAACAGCGGAGAGGACAACCCCTATGTTAAAATATATGTAACAAAGTCAGGAGACACAATTACCGCAAAGCTTGCCCTTGAAGAAACAGGAAAGGTTCTTTCAACCCTTACCTCAGACTGGGATTCCTCACTTTCAGGGGGAACAGCAGCTTTAGAGGTCTACGGAAAGCAGGACGGAATTTTAATTGACTATATAAATGTATTTGCTGTTGAAGAAAAGACTGACGACAGCGATAAGGTTAAGCTTTTTATAGCCGGTGACTCTACCGCTAAGGACTACGGCGATGACAACACAATCGGCGGCTGGGGCGAATATCTCCCCTACTACTTCAATGACGATGTTGAAATTATAAACAAAGCCGAGGGCGGCAGAAGCTCACGTTCATTTATGAATCAGGGCAGACTTGACGAAATATGCAATGAAGCAGGCGAGGGCGACTATGTTTTCATTCAGTTCGGTATAAACGACGGTCAGACTGAGGATAACTACCGCCTTGAATATTCCGTTGCTTTAGGCGAGCCTGACGCAGAGGGAGTTTATCCCTCAATCAGACCTACGGCTGTGGCTACCCCTCAGGTGCTTATAGACTGCTACGGCGAAACAGACTACCCCTACGGTGAAACCTACTACCCCTATGAGGGCGGAACATTTAAGTGGTACATTCAGGAATATGTTAAGAGAATAAGCGAAACAGGGGCAACGCCTGTTCTTTTGACGCCTATCTGCCGTGTATTCTTTGACGAGGACGGAAAAATCACTCCCCACCACGGCGAAAATGACGGATATATTAAGGTTATTTTACAGGTTGCGGAAGAAACAGGCTGCGACGTTATAGACTTTTATGAGGTAACAAAGGATCTCTATGAAAGCTACGGCGTGCTTATGGTTCAGGGGCTTGCAAACATTAAGGCTGACGGCTCTGTGGATTTGACCCACTATAACAAATTCGGAGCCAACATTATAGCAAGCAAGTTTGCCGAGGCCGTTAAAGAAGCGGCTATAGGTCTTGAGGACTATGTTACCCCTTCAACGGCTGACGTTGAAAGAACAGACGGATTAAAGAGTGCAGACCTTTATGTTGTGGGCGACGAATATGCGGCAGATTTAAGCGGAATTTCCGCAGACAGAATACAAAGGGCTTCCTTTACTGAATATTTAAGTGAATACCTTTCTGCACTGATTACAGTTAAGCCTATGGGCGTCAGCGGAGCAAGCGCAAAGAGCTATATCAATACAACCCGGTATACGGAGCTTTTTAACAGCATTGAAGCCGGAGACTATGTTGTAATTCATTTCGGAACAAATGACGGTATATCCGGCGACGGCTATGCTTCACCCACAGGGGACGAGACAGTTGCCGGAAGCTTTGAATATTATCTCTATGAATATTACGTAAAGCCAATTAAGGAAAAGAACGCTGTGCCCATTTTGATTACACCCATTTCGGCATACAGCTTTGAAAACGGCGAATTTGAATATACAGACGGGGGCTACTGCGATGCAGTCCGTGAGCTTGTAAGCAAGTATTCTCTCTATTTCTGCAATATGACAGAGAACACTGCCGCAATGTATAAGGAAGCAGGAGAGGAAGGCTCTAAAATTTACAACGCCTATGATGAGAACGGTCTTGTAAGCAATGCATTAAGCGAAATCGGCGCAAGAGCCGCCGCAAAAAGCTTTTTAAGCGCAATGAAATATTCAAGTGCAACATTTAAGTCATATATTGATCTGCCCGATGAAGAAACAAACTATGTCACAAAGGGAGAGCTTGCTGAAGATTTGGTAACAGCTTTAGGCTTAAAGGGCGCAGGGCTTTATAACTTCTCTGATATGCCTATGGGCAGAAGCTATATTTCAGCCTGCGGAGTTTTGAAGGAATATAACATTGCAATCGGTGATGAAAACAACTGCTATTACCCCGAAAACCTTTTGACCTATGAAGCTTTGGAAGAAATTGTCACAAATACAGTTAAGGTTTTGGGAATTAACGCTGAAATAACTCTTCCCGAAGAGGAAAACGGCTTTGTGACGGATATTGAAGAAATGACAGTTATTACGGAGCTTTTCGAAGCCTACAACAAATAAGGGAATTGTGAAAAATTCAAGACAAAAAATAATTTTAGCGAAAACGTAGGGAAAATCAAGCGGCAGTGTGAAAAGAAAAGCGACTTTTCTCAATAAAATCAAGCTTTTCTTTTCACTTAGAGCGCAGTATTTTTCCGCAAAATTATTTTTTGTTACATTAAATCATCAATTGACTAAACGGAGTGAACTTATATGAAAAAAGCGGTTTTTTGTCTGCTTATTTTAATAGCGGTGTGCCTACTGCCTGTTTATGGCTTTTGCGCAAATGACATAATAAGAACAAGGCTTAATTATAACGGTTCTATGCACAATTATGAAGCGGAAGCCGTCTATATTTCAATAAACGGAGAGAAGCTTAACAGCTACACTATAATTCCCCTTGTTATGAATGACAGCGTTTTGGTCTGTGCAAGAGACGTTTTTGAATATTTAGACTGTTCAATAAGCTGGGACGAAAGCAAACAAGAAGTCACCGTTAAAAACGGCGAAACCGTTATAGTTATTCCCATAGGTTCAAAAACCATTTATAAAAACGGAACTCCCCTAACCGTCAATACAGCCTCTATGATAGTAAACGGCTATACAATGATTCCCGTAAGGGCTGTGGCTGAGGGCTTGGGAGCTGATGTCGGCTTTGACAATTCAACAAGAGTTGTCAGTATTGTCTATTCTGCTTCAAAGAGCGGTTCAGACACTGTTAAAGAAGCTGTTACTGAAACAACAACAGAGAAAAAAGCCCCTGTTTTCAGCACTCCCAAAAAGACAAAGGGGCTGAAAATTCTGTGGGATACCATAAGCTCATATGAAAGCAACGACTCAGACAGCAAACGTATACCCGTAGAGGGGCTTGACGTAATCTGCCCCACATGGTTTGAAATTACTGACGGAAGCGGAACAGTCAAAAGCATAGCTAAAAAAAGCTATGCGGACTGGGCTCACAGTGAAGGCTATGAGGTGTGGGGGCTTGTTACAAACAGCTTCGACCCGACTATTACATCGGCTTTTTTAAACAGCGAAGCCGCCGTTGATAAAATTATAACCGACCTTTTGGGCTATTGCGTTGATATGGGAATTGACGGAATTAATGTGGATTTTGAGACTATATACTCAGATGACGGTGACGCTTATGTTGAGTTTATGAAAAAGCTTGCAGACGCATTTCACGAAATGAATTTGACAGTTTCTGTTGATACTTTCGTTCCGGCGGCGTATAATGAAAAATATCATATGGCGGATATGGGGGAAATTTGCGACTATGTTATTATGATGGCTTATGACGAGCATTATTCCACAGACACAACAGCCGGGTCTGTTTCATCTCTCCCTTGGGCTGAGAGCTGGCTTGAAGAAGCGGTTAAAATAATGGATTCCGACAAGCTTATTTTCGGCTGTCCCTTTTATACAAGGGCTTGGCACGTTACATCAGCGGGATATATAGCCGCAAACAATGCCTACGGTATGGACAGCGCCCAAAAGCTTTTAGACGACAACGGAGCGGAGATAGTCTATGACGAGGAAACAGGTCAGAACTACGGCGAATACCCCTACGGAGGTAACACGGTCAAAATTTGGCTTGAGGACGAAACCTCACTGAGGGCAAGGCTTGAGCTGAGCCAAAAATACGGCTGCGGAGGAGTAAGCTTTTGGCGGCGGGGCTTTGAAAACAGCGAAGCCTGGGATATAATAAACCAGTACTACAATTAAAAATATAACAAATAAATTTTTGAGGTGTCTTATGAAAATGATTTCTTGGAACGTCAACGGGCTGAGAGCCTGTATGACAAAGGGCTTTGAGGATTTTTTCAATGCAGCGGACGCAGATTTTTTCTCCCTGCAGGAGACAAAGCTTCAGGAGGGGCAGATTGACTTTGCCCCGAAGGGATATTATGCCTATTGGAACTACGCCGAAAAGAAGGGCTATTCGGGAACGGCTGTTTTCACCAAAAAAGAGCCTTTAAGCGTTGCCTACGGTATGGGCATTGAAGAGCATGACAAAGAGGGCAGACTTATAACCCTTGAAATGGAGGACTTCTATTATGTAACCTGTTATACCCCCAACTCACAGGACGGTCTTAAAAGGCTTGACTACCGTATGAAGTGGGAGGACGACCTAAGGGCATATTTTAAAAGGCTTGAAGAAAAAAAGCCCGTTGTTTACTGCGGCGACTTAAATGTGGCTCATAAGGAAATAGACCTTAAAAACCCCAAAACAAACCGTAAAAACGCAGGCTTTACAGACGAGGAAAGAGGGAAAATGACAGAGCTTTTGGAAAGCGGCTTTACTGACACATTCCGTCTGTTATATCCCGATTTGGAAAGCGTTTATTCCTGGTGGAGCTACCGCTTCAAAGCCAGAGAGAAGAACGCAGGCTGGCGTATTGACTATTTTATTGTGTCGGAAAGCCTTAATAACAGAGTAGAGGATGCAAAAATTCATACCGATATTTTCGGGTCGGATCACTGCCCTGTCGAGCTTGATTTAAAGGGGAATTGACATATGATTATAAAGCTTAACCACGCCGAGGCTAAAAAGCTTATGGAGGATAAGCCTAAGCTTATTCCCGTTGACGTAAGAACCCCGGAGGAATTTGACGAATGTTATATTGACGGAGCTGTGAACATACCCCTTGACGAACTTGAAGAGGCAGCGGAGGAAAAACTGCCGGACAAGAGCGCCGAAATTATGGTTTACTGCCGAAGCGGAAAAAGAGCAAAGCAGGCAGCCGAGATTTTAGAAGAATTGGGATATGAACACATTTACGATATGGGCGGTCTTATAGACTGGCCCTTTGAGCTGATTATGTAAAATTTAAGAAGCCAATAAGCCTCCCCTTGAGGGGAGGTGTCAGCCGCACTGATTTTTGTAAAAAATCAGTGCGGCCGACGGAGAGGTGTTTTCTGAAAAAAGTAGTTTTACAAGAAAGAAATATATCACCTCTCAGTCACACTGCCGTATGACAGCTCCCCTCAAGGGAAGCCTTATCAGCAGCTTTAAGCAATTCAAAACAAAAATAATAAAATATAAGGAGTTTCAGGAGGAAAATTTTATGAATTATTCAGACATTAAGGAAATATTTTTAAACAGGGACGCTTATTTGGGAAAAAAGGTCACTGTTGGCGGTTGGATCAGGAGCAAGAGAGACTCCAAAACCATCGGCTTTATTGTTTTAAATGACGGAACTTATTTTCAGCCCCTTCAGATTGTATATAATGACAGCCTGTCAAACGTCGGGGTATTTTAAAAAATAACACTGGGTTCGTCTATAACCGTAACAGGTGAGCTTGTCGAAACA
>JAJBVU010000326.1 GCA_020859645.1 Eubacterium sp.
CCTGTTATATATTTTGTTATATGTTTTGAAAAGTTTTAAGAACTTGGGCGTAAATTTGGGCGTGGGCGTAAGGGTTTTTGGTGGTTTTACGTCTCAAAAAGCCCGAATTTATGCGGTTTTCAGTTGTCTAAGGGTTTCATAGTTGGGAACAGCAAAACATCTCTAATGGTTGGGGCATTTGTGAAGAGCATAACGAGGCGGTCTATACCCATGCCCATACCGCCGGTTGGGGGCATAGCGTATTCAAGGGCGGTCAGGAAGTCCTCGTCGATCATATTGGCTTCGTCGTCGCCCATACTGCGGAGCTGTTCCTGGCGAATGAAGCGCTCACGCTGGTCGATGGGGTCGTTAAGCTCGGAGTAGGCGTTGGCAAACTCTCTGCCTACGATGAAAAGCTCGAAGCGTTCAACGTAGCCCTCTTTGTCATATTTCTTTTTGGTAAGAGGGGAAATTTCTATGGGGTGATCCATAAGGAAGGTAGGCTGAACGAGGTTTTCTTCAACATATTTTTCAAAGAAAAGGTTCAAAATGTCGCCCTTAAGGTGGCGTTCCTCATATTCTATTTCGTGCTGATCGGCAATTGCTTTGGCTTCTTCCGTGGTGGAAATAAGGTCGAAGTCAACGCCGGAATATTTCTTGACAGCTTCTGTCATAGTTATTCTTTCGAAGGGCTTTTCGAAGTCAAGCTCAATGCCCTGATAGTTGATTTTATATGTTCCGGCAACCTTTTTGCAGCACTCCTTGATTATGCCTTCGGTTATGTCCATCATACCGTAATAATCGGTATAAGCCTGATAAAGCTCGATGAGGGTAAATTCGGGGTTGTGCTTCATATCCATACCCTCATTTCGGAAAACCCTGCCGATTTCATAAACACGCTCAAGACCGCCCACGATAAGACGCTTTAAGGGCAGCTCAAGGGCAATTCTCAAATACATATCTATGTCGAGAGTGTTGTGGTGGGTTATGAAGGGGCGTGCTGAAGCACCGCCGGGGATTGTCTGAAGAATAGGGGTTTCAACCTCTAAGAAGTCCTGACCGTCAAGGTAGGCTCTTATAGTAGAAATTATTTTAGAACGCTTAATGAAGTTTTCCTTAACCTCGGGGTTTACTATAAGATCCAAATAGCGCTGACGATAGCGGAGATCCTTGTTTGCAAGACCGTGATACTTTTCGGGAAGTATCTGAAGGCTCTTCGAAAGAAGGGTCAGCTCTTTGGCATGAATTGAAACCTCCCCTGTTTTTGTTTTGAAAACAAAGCCTTTAACGCTTATTATGTCGCCTATGTCTATAAGCTTTTTGAAGGTTGTGTTGTAAAATTCCGCTCCGCCTACATCGTCACGGGTAACATAGCACTGAATGTGACCGTCTCTGTCTGCTAAGTCGATGAATGAAGCCTTGCCCATAATACGTCTGCTCATAAGACGGCCCGCAACGGCTACGTCCTTGCCTTCCAAATCCTCGAAATTTGCCTTAATTTCTTCGCTGTGGTGGGTTTGGTCTGCTTTGACTATCTGAAAGGGGTCATTGCCCGACTCCTGAAGGGTTTTAAGCTTGTCATGTCTTATTTTGAGAAGCTCGTTAAGCTCCTCCTGAGTTCTCTCTGTGTTGGTGTTATCTGCCATTTTTTCCTGTACTCTCCTCTTACATAATTTCCAAAAGCTTTATTGTTATAACGCCATCGGGTGTTTCAACCGCAACGTTATCGCCGGGCTTGTGACCCAAAAGGGCTCTGCCTATGGGCGACTCGTTTGAAATTTTGCCCTTCATAGGGTCGGCTTCAGCTGAACCTACGATTGTGTAAACATCTTCCTCTTCAAATTCGGTGTCATATATTTTAACCTTGTTTCCCAAATTTACAATGCCCTTGTCAAAGGCGTCCTCATTAATGATTTCAGCCTTTTTAAGCATATTTTGAATTTGGGTAATACGTGACTCTATTTCAGCCTGTTCCTCTTTTGCTGCGTCATATTCGGCATTTTCCGAAAGGTCGCCCTGAGCTCTGGCTTCTTTTATTTTTACCGCAACTTCCGCACGTCTTACGACCTTAAGGTGCTGAAGCTCTTCTTCAAGTTTTAACTTTCCTTCATTTGTTAAAATAATAGTGCTGTTGTCAGCCAAAGTCAACATCTCCTTAATTTAAAATAAGATTGTTTTTGTGTTTTATCAAAGCTTACAGCCGCCTTGCCTTATATAATTACCCTAAAAGTGCAATTAACGGCAGTCGGCTTTTGTTGGGTCAATTATATAGTAAAAACCGCCGGTTGTCAAGCAGACGGTTGTGACATGTGCGGACACAATGCGCACATTATAGTATCATAAGAAATCAAGAACTGAAAATGGCAATTCTCTTGATTTTAGGGTTTCGGTTTTTCCGCAGTGAGGGCACTTGCGTCCCTCTATTTCCTTTGATTTTTTCATATCTATATTATACCATAATCTGAGCCATTTGTCCACATCCTGAAATTTTTTCCGTATTGTTTTCTGAAATATTATATTTGTATATGTGAGTGTTTTTATTGTCCGGCTGAAGCTCTTCGGGCAAATAGGGCATATAATAAATTTCGTTGCCGCTTACGCAGAAATTAAGGGAAGAAATGTCATAAACAGCTTCTGTTTTTCCGGATGAAATATCGATTTTTTCAACAGCGGAATTATTTTCATAATTGCTTAAATAAATATTTTCATCATCGCAGCAAAAATAAAAGCAGTATAAGCCTTCGTAAATCTGTTGGGCTTCCTCTAAATTAAAGTCATATTTATAAAGTTCGTTTGAATTGCTTTCATATATAAGGCAGTCCTTGTTTGCGGATAAGGCGGTTGTACTTGCGTCTAAAAACATATCATTGCTTTTAGTGTTAAGATCTATTTTGTATATGCGGTTTTCGTCGGCAGAGTTTGAGTAATAGACACTGTTTTCACACAGGGCAATGGAAGCCGCTTCAATATTGCCGAGTTCGTCGGTTTCTCCGCTGTTTCTGTTGTAAATCTTAAGGGTGCCGTTGTTACAGCCTATGAAATAATTTTCGTCAAAGGCTTTAAGGCGGAAGCCTTCGGCGATTTTTTCGCTGCTTCGGTCGGTTAGGGAGTGTTTATACAAATCACCGTTACTGTTGCAATAATAAATATAATCACCTTCAACAAAAAATTTGTCCGCTGCGCTTATATCCTTGTCAGAATTGCAGCCGGGGAAAATACAAGCTGTTAAAATTAAAGAAATAATCAAAAACATATACTTTTTCAAAACCAAACCTCCTGAAATATATTAAAAGAAACGCCCTGTTTTGGCAGACAGAGCGTTTTTGCGGTTTTATTGATTTGTTAAATATCTGTAGAGAATAACCGCCGCTTCTTCATTGGTTAAGGCTTGCGAGCCGTTGAAGCAGTCATTTTGATCCCCTGTCATATAGCCGAAGCCGTAGGCTATGGCTGCCGCCGCTTTATATTCTTCGGCTATTTCATCCTTAAAGAAGGAAACATCGAATATATCCGGGTGGGTCAAAAGCCCTCCGAAGTCTTTATAATAAGCCAAAATTTCAGCCGCTTCATATCTCGTTAAATTACCGCTGTAAACCTTATCATTGTTATAAAAACGCATTGAAACGCCGTCATTGGTTTTTTTATAGAAAAAGCGAAAGAAGCTGAAAAAGTCCTCGGCGGAAATGGGCTCTTGGGGCTTAAATTCTGACCGCTCAATATAATAACCGTTGTTATACAAAAGGTTTATAATATCCTCATATTTTGAGCCGCTTATGTCGGTATAGCCCTCAAACTCAGGTTTCTCTTCGTAAATATCTCCGTTATAGGTTATGCGTGTGCCTGATTTATCGAGATAAACGCTGTTTAAGCCGAAAAGATAAACTGCCTTTGCTCCGCCTGTTCCTTCGGGTACATAACAAAGCTCAGGGGCACTTATTTCCGTCATTATTTCATAAGCCCTGTCGGCTCCTATTGCGTCGGAAACAGAGGGAAAAGAATATTCCTCATTCCATGAAAAGGAGTAGCCTGTAAGTGTGCCGTCAGCGCCGAAGTCTATTTCTATGCCGTTAGCCGGAAATTTAGTTCCGTTTGCGGTTCTTATGTAACCAAAGGAATAGCCGTCAATTTTGCCTGTGAAGCTTTTGTTTTCGGCATATTCAAGCTCGGTTTCGCCGAAGGCTTCGCCTGCAAAGGCATTGCCCAGTCTTTCGGCGGTTTTAAGCATAGTGTCATAATCGGCGGTGTCTGTGCTGCTGCTGCCCAAAGCGCTTTCATAAGCATAATAGTTATAATAATAGAGAACGCTGCCTGTTTCTGCGTCAATTTTAAGAGAAATGTCTGTTTCCGAATTATCTATGTAAATATTCCAATAGTATTTGCCGCCATCATAGCTTTTTGAAAGAGAGCTTGACATATTTGTTTTATCGGCAATATATACCTCTTTTTCGAAAAGCGCCAAGGCTTCATCGGCAGTTAAAAGTCCCTGTTTATCTTCTATTGAAGCTGTTTCAGCCGCTGAAAGCTTTGCCTCGCCGGAAGCTTCCTCTTCATCCGCTGTTTCGGCTAAGTCAAATGATGTAGAGCGTGATGCAGTCAGATCATTTTCAGACTCCTCTGCAATCTCGCCTGTTTCCGCATCTACACCGTAGGGGCAGTTTTCAAGCCTGTATGCGGCGTAGACTGTGTTTTCATCATCGCCGTATTTTACATAATATTTTAGGCTTAAATCGCTGTTTTCCTTATATACCGCTGCTGCTTCTTCGGGGGTAATAAAGCCCTCGGGGTCGGGAACAGTCAAAGCAAGAGAGCTTTCTTTAGGTGCCGTATAGCTTGTTATTTCGCCGGTATGCTTTGAAACATTGCAGAAAAAAGCCGTATCTAAAACGGGAATGTCATTTATTTCATAAGTATAATAAATTGTGAATGCCGGATTGTAGGAATAGCTGAGGTTGTAAATATCCGAAAATTTTATGTTTTGAACGTATTCGGCAGGAGCTGTTTTGTTTATGAAGGCTTGAGCCGCAGTCTTAGCTTCTTCCCTTGTTACAGTGCCTAAGCCTGTATAATCCTCTTCACTTTTGTAATAGGCTGAAATATATTTGTTTTCGTTAATTGATACTGACAGAGTTTGATCTGTTTCGGTGTTTTTCCAGTCAAAGGTGTAAATTGTTTCACCCTCGGCTGTTTCATAGGTGTAGTCAAAATCGTCAAATTCGTCGCCTATTGAAAAAAACTCCTTTGAATATAAAATAAGGTCTGAAACGGCACTGTCTTCCGCCGCCGAAATAATTGGGCAAGAGCCTATAGATAAGGCTGCCGCCAAAAACATTGAAATAACTCTTTTTTTCATAATAATTTCCCCTCCTTGACACCTCTCAGTCAGCTGCGCTGACAGCTCCCCTCAAGGGGAGCCTTGGCGACGTACTGCACTCATAGGCACTTTTACGTTTTGGTGTACATAAGTCTAAAAAATTTTCTCCGTTATACGGAGTACCGAAGTCTTTCGGCAGCGTCCTAATCGCTGAAAACCTTAGTTTTTGGCGAAAGAAAAAAACTTGCCGATGTACAATATTATAGAGGTAGGTTTTCCGAAGAATTTCGGTTTTACCTATGCGTTTCGGCAGCGTCCTAATCGCTGAAAACCTTAGTTTTCAGCGAAAGAGGAGCAACAGCGGAACGAAGTCTTGTTTTCGCCAAAGGCGGAAACAAACGTGTGAAGCTTGTTGCGACGTGAGCAGGTCTGTAAGCCGGGTTCTGTCTTGGATAATCATCTGTCTGAGACTGCTGTTGCCGGCAGTCTTTAGCGAACCTTACCTGAAACGGGACGAGCAGCCCCCGACGGCAGAGCCGTCTGTTTCTTTTCGTTCTTGCTCCGAATGGGGTTTACAGAGCCCTTTTTGTTGCCAAAAAGGCGGTGAGCTCTTACCTCACCTTTCCACCCTTACCGCTTTAAAAGCGGCGGTTTATTTCTGTTGCACTTTCCTTAGAGTCGCCTCCACCGGACGTTATCCGGCATTCTGCTCTGCGGAGCCCGGACTTTCCTCACCCGTGTTAGGGGTGCGATTATCCGACCTACTCAATATTTTTGTCGCCTTAACACTTACAATTCTTTTGTCCTCTATTTTTTGTGTTTCAAAACACCACCCGTCAAATTCAAAGCTGAAGCTTTCGGTTTTATCCTCGGGGATATGACCCATTTTGGCTATAACATAGCCCCCCATGGTGTCAATATCGTCCTCGTCAAATTCCTCTGTTTCAAGCTCGTCGGCTACATCCTCAAGAAGAGCCTTTCCGTCTATAATAAATGTGTTGTCGTCTTCTTTTAAGATTGCGGGAGTTTCGTCAACGTCATATTCGTCCAAAATTTCTCCCATAATTTCTTCAACAATGTCCTCCATTGTTACTATGCCCAAGGTTCCGCCGTATTCATCAACAACTATGGCAAGGTGAATTTTCGACTTCTGCATTTCCTCAAAAATTTCGTCTACCTTCTTATTTGTAGGCACGTAAAATGTAGGCTTAAGAAGCCTCTTTATGTTGAAGCGTGATCTTGAGGTTCTTCTTATATAATAACGGCTGAAGTCCTTAGTGTTTAAAATACCTATAATATTGTCTATAGTGCCTTCATAAACAGGTATTCTTGTGTATTTTTTATATAAAACAACCTTTTTAATGTCCTCAAGGGTACAGTCTGAGGGCAGAGCCACAAGATCCTTTCTGTGGGTAAAAATATCCTCTGCGGTGGTATCGTCAAGGGCAAACACGTTTTCAATCATTTCACGCTCGTCCTCGTCGATTGTGCCTGTTTCCTCACCTGTAGTCAAAAGCTGCTGAATTTCGTCCTGAGTGTCCTCTTCAATTTCGAAATCGTCAGGGTCAAAGTCATACTTCGATACCTTAAGGCTGAAGGCTGAAATAAGCTTAACCAAGGGGAAAAGCACAAAGGCGGTCAGCTTAAGAATAATTCCGAAGGTGACAATATACCAAACGGGGTTTTTGGCGGCTATGTTTCGGGGGATAGTTCCACCCAGAAGTGTAAAAACAAAGGCAAGCACCAAAATAACCACTATAAATGCCAAATATCCCCAAACAGTCAGCCCCTCCGGTGTATAAAACACACCTCTGTTTAAGGCAAACAGTATAACAAGCTTTGAATAAGCCATCATACCCGAAAAAAGAAGTATGATTACGCTCATAAGGCTTGCGGCTGAAATATAAAGGTTTGACTTGGCTTTATAGTCCTCAACCTTTTTCTCCATTTTGGGATCGTCTATGTCATAGGCAAGTCTGCCGTTTTCGAAAAAGCTTAAGGACGATGAAACTGTTTTTATAATAAATCTGTAAACTATCAGCAGTATTATAATTATGTAGTGCATTAATGAAAATCCTCCTATATGGCTATAATACTACACTTTCGTCTTGAATGCAAGCAATTTTAATATTATAAAAAGAAAAAATAATATATTTGTGACTGTTTTTGCTATAGAAATAATTGTAAAAAATGTTCACTATTTAAAAAAGGTGTGGTATAATTT
>JAJBVU010000083.1 GCA_020859645.1 Eubacterium sp.
CGAACTGTAGTAGTTTTGCAACCGTTTTTTTGTCCAACTTTTTGGGGTCAGTACACCCGTGACGGTTATTGTTTATTTATATTTTTTCAAAGTCCTCTGCGCCATGCTTGCAGATCGGGCAGACAAAGTCGGCAGGAAGCTCGTCCCCTTCATAAACATATCCGCAGATTTTACACCTGTAGCCCTTTTTCTTTTCATTAACAGGGGGCTTTTCCTTTATATTTTTGTGATAGTAGTCATAGGTGGCTGTAGGAATATCCGAAAGAACCTCCCCGTCCGTTACGTCGGCTATAAACATTGTGTGAGTACCGAGGTCAATTTCTCTTTCAACCTTTCCGCTTAAATAGGCGTTTGTATTTTCAGTAACATAAATTATGCCGTTTAAAGCACGAAGCCAGCCGTCGAAGCCTTCAAGCTTGTCTGTATTTAAGCCGCTTGAGAAGCCGAAACGTTTGAAAAGAGAAAAATCTGCCTTTTCTGAAATAACGGAAATGTTAAAAGCTCCCGTATTTTTAATCATTTGGTGAGTGTAGTTGTTTTTGTTTACGGTTACGGCAATTCGATTGGGAGAGCTTGTAACTTGAATTGCAGTGTTAATAATACAGGCGTTATCCTTATTTTCATCTCTTGCACTTAAAACGTAAAGACCGTAGCCGAGCTTATACATAGCGCTGCCGTTCATAATATTACCTCCTCTTATCATTTTTAGAAATAATGCGTCGAGG
Source organism: Eubacterium sp. (assembly GCA_020859645.1). Classification (GTDB taxonomy): domain Bacteria; phylum Bacillota; class Clostridia; order Lachnospirales; family CAG-274; genus JAJQCI01. The sequence continues at coordinate 726 of JAJBVU010000083.1, forward strand.
GGACAGCCGCCTGAACAACTGTCGGCGTGCTGCCCCCTCTATACACTGTGAATTATTTTAAAATTTATTTATTTCTGAGGTTCAAGAAGCCCGTAGGTTCCGTCATCTCTCTTATATACAAGACAGGTTTCTCCTGTTGACTCATTTATAAACATATAGAAAGTATGCCCCAAAAGACCCATTTCCATAACTGCCTCTTCGGGATCCATAGGCTTAATTGGGAAGGTTTTAACCTTCGAAATTCTTGCACTTTCGTCAACAGCTGCTTCCTCACCCTGAACAAGCCCAAGCTCTTCGGCAAAGCTGCCGCCTTTTTTAGCTCTGTCTTTAAGTCTGCCTTTATATCTTTTAAGCTGTCTTTCAAGCTTGTCAACAACAAGGTCAACTGCCGCATACATATCCGGATCCGAAACCTCTGCTCTTAAAATTCTCTTATAGAGAGGAATTGTAATTTCAAGCTTGCTGACGCCCTTTGTGTTTGAAGCCGCTACATTAACAACGGTATCTTCGGGCAGAAGCTTTTCAAGCTTGCCTACCTTGGCTTCAACCTTTTCTTTAATAGTATCCCATATTGTAATATTCTTGCCGATAAACTTAAAACGCATAAAATCAACTCCTGACGTATAAATTGGGGGTATGAAAAACCAATTTTCCTTTCATATCCTTCTGATTATAATATTCGTCAAAAGTTATGGTTTTCCTCTTTTTAAAATTAAATTTTTGTGAAAATTTTACAATCAAATTTTAATTTCAATATATTGGGTTTACGCCGTCATATCTGCCCTCAAAATATCTGTAGGCTTTGGCGGTATTTCTGTAATAGGGTCTGCGTGATAAGAAAATTTCCGTTAAAATAAGGCTTTCTATTGCCGCACGCAGCAGCTCCTCTCTTGATTCACCTGCAAGAAGCTCATTATCGTCATTCATAATTTCGTCGTAGTCGTCCGACATTTTAACAGCCTTGTTATAAACCTCGGTTATCATTCTGTTTAAATTTTCTCTGTCGATTTCGTTATCTCTGACTGAGCCGCCGCTGTTTTCCCTTTTGGGTTGGTCGTAATCATAAAGGTCGCTGCCGGAATATTCTCTGTTGTTTAAAACATCCACAACAATAGGATATAAAAATGCGTTAATTCTGCCGAAAAGCTCATGCATAAGCCTAATGTCACGGCTGTAGGCTCCATCGAAGCTAACAGGTTCAAGCCTGCTTTTTTCTCCCTCGGGCGGCATTGGAACATTCGAATTTGGCACATAGCCCCCTAATCCGTTTGAAACAGGGCTTTCCGCCTGTTCTTCCTTATAATATTGAAAATTGTCTGCTCCCCTTCTCAGGTCATCGCCTTGATTTGTCTCTGCGGCAAATGCCCTTACTCCGTAACCGGATTCCGGCTGAAGCTTGCCGTCCTTAAGCCAGTTTCTTATTTCGCTGTTTATATAATTTCTGTATCTTGCCCCTTTGTAATACAAAAAAATCACTCCAAAAAGCATTTGTTAAAAATATATGCTTCTTGCAGCGATTTGTTGCAGTGACCGTCTGTCCCTATTTGCTGTCATTACGCAAAACAGTTTTTGCCGCCGTTATGTAAAATATGCTTTCCGCTCCGGCAGACATCAAGGTTTTCTTACATTCGTTTATTGTGCTTCCCGTTGTATAAATATCATCAATCAGAAGTATTTTCTTATTGCCGACTGAGCCGGAAATTCCGAAGGCGCCCTTAATATTTTCGGCTCTTTTGTCTCTATCAAGCTTGTTTTGAGGGCGTGTTTCCTTAATTCTTACAAGCTCAGACCCTATGGGAATATTAAGGTATTTTCCCGCTTCCTTTGCCATAAGCTCCGCTTGATTATAACCCCTTGCTCTGAAGCCCTTTTTGCTTGCAGGCACCGGCAAAACCTCATCAAAATCAGCAGTCAGCCCCGATTTTTTAAAGGCTTCAGCCATAAGAAAGCCGAAAAGTGAGCAAAGCCCTGTTCTGCCGTCATATTTGAACTCAATAATGCGCTTTCTTATTTCTCCGCTGTAGGGAAAAAGAGAAATTCCATCACTGCCGCTTCTGAAAGGAAAGTCAGCTTTTTCAAGTCTTTGGTTACAGTCTCTGCAGAGAACATTTTCCGACCCGAACTCCAAAAGACCGCCGCAAAGTCCGCAGCTTTTTGGATAAATTATATCAAGAATATTTTCGAAAAGCTTAATCATAGAATTGTCTCCGCCATATCAGTCAGTCTGTCGCAAAGTGAAGAATATCTGTTAACCTCTTTATTGTTGTCAATCATTTTTTTGAGAATTGCCGGGTTGCCCACAATTACGCAAAGCTCTCTTGCCCTTGTGACGGCAGTGTAAAGAAGATTTCTTGAAAGAAGCGCCGCCGGGCCGTTAAATGCAGGGATTATAACCGCCTTATACTCACTGCCCTGTGACTTGTGAATAGTAACGGCATAGCTTAAATCAAGCTCGTCAAGCTGGGAAAAGTCATATTTGACATATTTGTTTTCGTCAAAAACAACCTCTATAAATTCCTCTCCGCTTGAAATTCTTTTAATAATGCCCTCGTCGCCGTTAAAAACCCCTGTTCCCTCGGCTGTAACAACACCGTTTTCCATAATCTGCCAAATAATGTTGTAGTTATTTTTAATCTGCATAACCTTGTCGCCCTCTCTGAAAACAGTGTCCCTATATTCCTTCTCGGCTTTAAATGGGCTTTTGGGGTTAAAGGCGTTTTGCAGAACTATATTAAGATTGTTGACGCCTAAGGGATTTTTTCTCATAGGGGTCAAAACCTGAATGTCTTTAAGGGGGTCGCAGTTTAAAAATTTATAGAGCCTGTCCTTTGAAAGGCTGACGATTTCTCTAATAACGTCGTTTATGTCAAGGCGTTTGATGAAGAAAAAGTCATTGCTTTTTTTAGCCAGCTCAGGGTATTCGCCGTTATTGATTTTATGGGCATTAAGAACAATGTCGGACTGAGCCGCCTGTCTGAAAACCTCGCTAAGTCGGGCAACCTTCACACAGCCGGAGGAAATAATGTCCTTTAAAACACTTCCTGCCCCCACTGAAGGAAGCTGACAGGAGTCCCCTACCAAAATAAGTCTTGTTCCGTGGGCAACGGCTTTCAAAAGGCTGTAAAAAAGCATAAGGTCAATCATCGAGCATTCATCCACAATAACAACGTCAGCCTCAATGGGGTTGTCCTCGTCCTTTTCAAAGGTTTGGTGACGGCTGTTTTCGGCTAAAAAGCCCGTTCCCAAAAGCCTGTGGATCGTCTGGGCTTCAAGCCCTGTTGTTTCAGTCATTCTTTTGGCGGCTCTGCCTGTGGGGGCAGCCAAAACAATTTCGGCGTTTTCAGCCGAAAGAAGCTTTATTATAGCATTTATCGTGGTGGTTTTGCCTGTGCCGGGGCCGCCGGTAATGACGCAGACGCCGTTTTCCATAGCCGCCTGAACAGCCGCCTTTTGCTCCGGAGCAAGCTTAATTGAGCATTCCTTTTCAAGATATTTCATATCCTGCCAAAAGTCAAAGGGTATTTTCTCCGCTGTTTTGTCAAGCTCCAAAAGCTTTCTTGCGGCGTAGCTTTCGGCATAATAATATATATTCAGATAAACCCTTATTTTATCGTCCTTTTTTTCACAGAAAACCTTCTGTTCAGCTCCCATTTCGGCGGTTACGTCCTTAATAAGCTCTTCGGAAACGCCTATGACCGAGGAAGTGTTCCTCAAAAGGCTTTCCAAGGGCAGATAGGTATGACCGCTTTGAGAGGCAAGGTTTAAAACATATTTAATTCCGGCTTTAATTCTGAAGGAGGAATCGGGCTCAACACCCATATTAAAGGCAATTGTGTCGGCGGTTTTAAAGCCTATTCCCTGAATTTCGTCCGCAAGGCGGTAGGGATTTTTTTCTACTATGTCAATGCTTTTTTCGCCGTATTTCTTGAATATTTTTAAGCCGTAAAGAGGGCTTATTCCGTATTTGTCAAGATAGACAATGACTCGTCTCAGCTCAGCCTGTTCGTGAAAAACCGCACCTACGGTCATAGCCTTTTCCTTGCTTATGCCCTTTACCTCCGCAAGCCTTAAGGGCTCTTCCTCTATTATTTTAAAGGTTTCATCGCCGAACATTTTGACAATCCGCTTCGCAAGCCCTGCTCCTATGCCCTTTATTAAGCCGCTGCCCAAATATTTTTCAATTCCTCTTTCGGTTTTTGGAAGGGTCTTTTCATAGGCACTGACGCTTAACTGTCTGCCGTAGGACGGGTGGTTTATAATGCTGCCGGTAACCCTTATGCTTTCGCCCTCGTGAATGTCGGGGAGAGTTCCCACGCATACAAGCTCGGCGTCAGCCCCTTCCCCCTCGTCATCGCTTAAAGCGAACACACAGTAGCCGTTTTCTTCATTGGCAAATATTATATTTTCCACAACACCCTCGGTTGTTAAAAGCTTTTCCATAATAATCACGCCTTGTAAATTGTTTTATGCAATATTGACATTGATAAGTCTTATAGTATATAATAAATATAGTAAAATATACAGACAGATTTACACCTCTCAGCCGCCTACGGCGGCAGCTCCCCTCAAGGGGAGCCTTTATCCAACTACCAAAAATATGAAGGAGGAAGCCATGCAAAATCTTTCCGAACATGAAATATTAAACATCTCCGTCAGGGCAGGAGAGGTTCTTTTAAAATCAACGGCGGAAACCTACAGAGTTGAGGAAACCTGCCGGTTAATCTGCAAAAAAGAGGGTCTTGCCAATGCCGAAGCCTTTGTTCTGCCAACGGTAATAATTCTGACCTCAAACACAAAGGGTGAGCAGACAAAGATTAAAAAGACAAGGGACCGCCAAATCAACATAACCAATATGTGTAAAATTAACACATTTACAAAAAATCTCGAACAGGATGAACGCCCTTACACCGATATTATGGAGTATTTAAAGGCAATTCCCCAAAAGAAGCCCTACCCCGACTGGCTTTATTTTGTTATGTGCGGAGGTGTCAGTGCAGGCTTCGCCGCCCTTGCCGGAGCCACATTCTATGATTTTATTGCCGCCTTTGTCTGCGGTCTGCTTTCAGGGGCTGCGGCGGTTTTAATTAAAAACCTTCCTGCAAAGGTGTTTTTAAAAAGCTTTTTGGCAGGCTTAATAACCGGCGCAATAGCCGTTATTGCAAGCAATTTATCGGACAAAATATTCTTTGAGCCTATTATTGTAGGGGGTATGAAGCCCTTTTTCCCCGGGATTGCCATTCTGCTTTGCTTAAGAGACTTTTTGGCAGGCAACCTGTCCGCCGGAACATCACGCCTTGCGGAATCCCTTCTTGTAGGGGGAAGTTTGGCTGTAGGGGTAGCCCTTGTTTTGGAGATTTATTTAATGTTAGGAGGCTTGGTATAAATGACACAGCTTTTATTTCACTTCGGTGTTGCCTTTTTTGCAACAATTGCTTTCGGCATAGTTTTTTATGCTCCTCCCAAAACTCTGCCCTGCTCGGCTCTCACAGGCGCATGCGGCTACATAGCCTATTATATAATGTCAAATTATATGGTCAATTCCGATATTATGGGCTGCGTTTTAGGAGGCGTAATAATCGCCCTTATGTCTGAGTTTTTCGCCTTTATTCAGAAGAACCCCGTTACAGCCTATGAAATGCCTGCTATAATGCCCTTAGTCCCCGGGATAGGTCTTTACCGCACAATGATTTCCTTTTTGGAGAAAAACACAATTGAAGGTGTAAACTATCTCTTTCAGACTATACTCTGCGCCGGTTCAATAGCCATAGGCTTAATTTTAACAGAAGCCGCCGCTCAGGTTTGGCTTCGAAAAAAGGACAAGGCTGAGGAAACAGCCGAAAATAACACTTGATCACTCTTCGAAAAGCGCCCTGGCGAAGCTTTCCGCTTCAAAGGGGCGTAAATCGTCTATGCCCTCTCCCACGCCTATAAACCTAACGGGGATTTTAAGCTCGTTCTTAATTGCGATAACTATGCCGCCCTTTGCGGTTCCGTCAAGCTTTGTTAAAATAATGCCTGTAATGTCGCAGACCTCTTTAAAAAGCTTTGCCTGCTGAAGGGCGTTTTGACCTGTTGTTGCGTCAAGAACAAGGAAAACCTCTTTATGGGCGTTGGGCGCTTCTCTTTCAATAACTCTTGAAATTTTCTTAAGCTCTTCCATAAGATTTTTCTTGTTGTGAAGTCTGCCGGCAGTGTCGCATATAAGCAAATCGGTATTTCTTTTTGTTGCTGCTGCGGCGGCGTCAAACACAACTGCCGCCGGGTCGGAATTTTCACTGTGCCTTATGACGGTTACGTTGTTTCTTTCACCCCAAACAAGAAGCTGGTCAATTGCGGCGGCTCTGAAGGTGTCGGCAGCCGCAAGCATTACCGACTTGCCCTCGCTTTTATAATAGCTTGTAAGCTTTCCGATTGTGGTGGTTTTGCCTACGCCGTTTACACCGATAATAAGCATAATTGAGGGCGAGGGCAGATTAAGCTCATCGTCTCCCTCCGAAAGTATTTCGGAAATTACTCTGACGATTACGTTTTTGACCTCTGCCACGTCCTTGATTTTTTCTTTCTTAACAACCTCTTTAACCCTTGCAATTATGTCAAGTGAGGTTTCAACACCAATATCCGCCATAATAAGAGCCTCTTCAAGCTCGTCATACAGGTCGTCGTCTATTTCGGTGAAGCCCTTTAAAACCTGTTCAACACCTGAAAGAATATTTTCTCTTGTTTTTTGAAGTCCGGCTTTGATTTTTGAGAAAAAGCCGCCTTTAGCCTTTTTAGGC
>JAJBVU010000168.1 GCA_020859645.1 Eubacterium sp.
TGTTCTCAATGGACAATCAGATAGGCAAGCTGGCTTGCATAGTTGAGTGGACATTAGAGAACCTAACCGGTATGAGTAAGTAGCCATTTTTCGTGGAAAAATGAGCGGATTACGAATGTCGGCGGAGATTGTGGGAGTGCGAAGCACGCAACAATCTCCTTTTATATAAAAATGTAAATTTATAATTAAAAAAGAACCTGTGAAGTAATTTTCATAGGTTCTTTTCTTATCATTTATTTTTTCTTTTTTTAATTTTTGAAAGGTCGATACGCAGCAAGGCTCTGTGCAAAGCCGCCTCGGCACGTTCTTCATCGAAATGCTCGATGTTTTTGCCGTGGGTTTCAATTCTGTTTTCAGCCCTGTGCATACTTTCAACTGCCCTTTCAACGTCAATTTCATCAGCCCATTCGGCAGCGTCTGAAATTATGGTAAGCCCCTGCTCGTTGACCTTGGCAAAGCCGCCCAAAAGAGTGGACATTGTTTCGTCTCCGTCATTAATAATGCGTAAATAGCCCAGGTCAAGGACGGTTGTCAAGGGCTGATGCCCATATAAAACGCCTGTGTCGCCGTCAATGGTTTTCATAATAACCATATCGCAGTCTCCGTCAAAGAAAACGTGAGACGGGGTTACAACCTTCAAATGAAGTTTATTTGCCATAATCGATCACCTGCTTAAGACTGCTTTTTAAAGCGTTCAACAACCTCGTCAATTGTGCCTGCGCTTAAGAACATAGACTCGGGAATTTGGTCATGCTTTCCTGCAAGGATTTCCTTAAAGCCTCTTATAGTCTCTTCAATAGGCACGTACTTACCGTCCATACCCGTAAATTCCTTAGCAACAAAGAAAGGCTGGCTCAAAAATCTCTGAATTTTTCTCGCTCTTGCAACAGTCAGTTTATCGTCCTCTGAAAGCTCGTCCATACCCAAAATAGAGATAATGTCCTGAAGCTCCTTATATCTCTGAAGAATTGCCTGAACCGCTCTTGCAGTGTTATAGTGATCCTCGCCTATAACCAAGGGATCAAGTATTCTTGATGTTGATTCAAGAGGGTCAACGGCAGGGTAAATACCCAGCTCGGAAATAGAACGGGAAAGAACCGTTGTTGCGTCCAAGTGGGCAAAGGTTGTAGCCGGAGCAGGGTCGGTTAAGTCATCGGCAGGCACGTAAACAGCCTGAACCGAAGTGATAGAACCTGACTTAGTTGAAGTAATTCTCTCCTGCAAAGCACCCATTTCCGTAGCAAGTGTAGGCTGATAGCCAACTGCCGAAGGCATACGTCCCAAAAGTGCGGAAACCTCAGAACCTGCCTGTGTGAAACGGAAAATGTTGTCGATGAACAAAAGCACGTCCTTCTGTTCCTTATCTCTGAAATATTCAGCCATTGTAAGACCCGTCAGAGCAATTCTCATTCTTGCTCCCGGGGGTTCGTTCATCTGACCGAAAACAAGGCTTGTTTTGTTAATAACGCCCGAATCGTTCATTTCGTGATAAAGGTCGTTGCCCTCACGGGTACGCTCGCCAACGCCCGAAAAGACGGAATATCCGCCGTGTTCGGTGGCTATGTTTCTTATAAGCTCCATAATGAGCACTGTTTTGCCTACGCCGGCACCGCCGAAAAGACCGATTTTACCGCCCTTTGAATAGGGGCAGAGAAGGTCGATTGACTTAATGCCCGTTTCCAAAAGCTCGGCAGATGTTGTCTGCTCGCTGAAGGCGGGGGCTGCTCTGTGGATAGACCATTTTTCACAATTTTCGGGAGCAGGCTTGTTGTCGATAGGTTCGCCAATTACGTTAAACATACGTCCCAGTGTGTCGGGACCTACGGGAACTGAAATAGGCGCACCTGTGTCAACAGCGTCTACCCCTCTGACAAGACCATCGGTAGAGCTCATAGCGATACACTTTACAATATCATCGCCAAGGTGCTGAGCGACCTCGGCAACTATCTTATTGCCTTTATACTCAATCTCTATGGCGTTGTTAAGAGCCGGCAAACAGCCTGCCTGAAATTTTATATCAAGTACGGCGCCGATAATCTGCACTACCTTGCCGATATTTTTTTCAGCCAATGCTTTCACTCCTTTTTAATTTAATGCGTTGCTTCCGCTGACAATTTCGGTTATTTCGTTTGTAATAGCACTCTGACGAACTCTGTTATACATAAGGTTCAGGCTTTCAAGCATTTCCTCAGCATTATCCGTAGCTGCGTCCATAGCCGTCATTCTTGCGCCAAGCTCACAAACAGAGCTTTCCACAAGTGCGCCGTAAATAACCGTATTTATATAATGGGGAACAACATAGTCCAAAACCTCTTCTTCCGACGGCTCATAGAGAGTAAGAGCCGAGCCGCCGCCCTTTGAATTTTCAAACTCGTTGGGGTCGGCAGGCAAAAGCCTAATAGCCTTGGGCTGTGAACTTAATGTGGAAATAAATCTTGTATATACCAAATAAACTCCGTCAACCTCCCCTTCTTTAAAGAGGTGCAAAGCTCTTTGACCTATGTTTGAAGCGTCGGAATATTCAAATCTTTCCGAAATACCCGTTAAAACGGTGTCAAACTCAAATTCTCTGCGCTTAAAAAAGTCTCTGCCCTTACTGCCGACGGTTATAAGTTTGGCTTCCTTGCCTTTGCAAAGCTCCAAAGCCTCCTTGCAGACAGCACTGTTATAGCCGCCGCAGAGACCCTTGTCGCCTGTAATAACAATGACAAGCGCCCTGTTGCCCTTGCATTCCCGGCTGAACATAGGGTGTTTAAGCCCCCCTGCCGCTTCCGCAATTTCCGCAATAACCTTTTTTGTTTCTTCAGCAAAGGGCTTAGTGCCTTCCATTCGCTTTTTAGCCTTAGCAAGCTTTGAGCTTGCCACAAGATTCATTGCCTTTGTTATCTGTCGGGTGCTGTTGACGCTTTTAATTCTGCGCTTTATATCACGCATAGAAGCCATAAAATCACCCTCCTATACAAAATTCTTCTTAAAGAACTTAATTGCCTCAATAAGTCTTTCTTCCTTTTCGGAGGAAAGAACCTTTTCTGTTTTGATGCCCGTAAGAACATCGTTATACTGAGCTTCCATAAAGGATAAAAACTCCGACTCAAATTTGGCAATCTTATCCAAAGGCACATCGTCAAGATATTTATTTGTTACGGTATAGAGAATAACAACCTCTTTTTCAACCTCCATAGTGCTGTACTGGGGCTGCTTTAAGATTTCCATAATTCTCTGACCATGGTTAAGTCTGTCTAATGTGTCCTTATCAAGGTCTGAACCGAACTGTGAGAAGCTTTCAAGCTCTCTGTACTGAGCAAGCTCAATTCTGATAGGTCCGGCAATCTTCTTCATAGCCTTAATCTGTGCGGAACCGCCGACTCTCGATACGGAAAGACCTGCGTTTATAGCAGGACGGAAGCCTGAGTTGAAAAGCTCGGTTTCAAGGAAAATCTGTCCGTCGGTAATTGAAATTACGTTTGTGGGGATATATGCCGAAACGTCGCCTGCCTGTGTTTCGATTATAGGCAGAGCGGTAATAGATCCTCCGCCGTAGTTTTCGTTAAGTCTTGCGGAACGCTCCAAAAGTCTTGAATGGAGATAGAAAACGTCGCCGGGATAAGCCTCACGTCCGGGCGGTCTCTTAAGAAGAAGAGACATAGCTCTATAGGCAACGGCGTGCTTTGAAAGGTCGTCATAAACAATAAGAACGTCCTTTCCCTGTTCCATAAATTCTTCGGCTATAGCAACACCGGCATAGGGTGCTATATATTGAAGAGGAGCAGTGTCGGAAGCTGTAGCAACTACAACAAGAGTATAGTCAATTGCTCCTGTGTCTCTCAAGGTTTTAACAATTCTGGCAACAGTTGAGGCTTTCTGACCGATAGCTACATAAACGCAGATACAGTCCTTGCCCTTTTGGTTAATGATAGTGTCGATACAAAGGGCTGTTTTGCCCGTTTGTCTGTCGCCGATTACAAGCTCTCTCTGCCCTCTGCCTATAGGCACCATGGCATCGATTGACTTGATACCTGTCTGAAGGGGTACGTCCACAGATTTTCTGGTAATAACACCGGGAGCTACTCTCTCGATAGGTCTTGTTTTATCGGTTTTAATAGGGCCTTTGTTGTCAATAGGCTGACCGATAGCGTTTACAACTCTGCCGATCATAGCCTCGCCGACCGGAACGGACGCAACCTTCCCCGTAAGCTTAACGGGGTCGCCCTCTTTAATTCCCTCGTCGGAGCCTAAAAGCACACAACCGATATTATCCTCTTCAAGGTTTTGGGCTATTCCCATAACGCCGCCGGGAAACTCCAACAGCTCCCCTGCCATAGCGTTTTTAAGCCCGTAAACTCTTGCAATACCGTCGCCAACCTGTATAACCGTTCCTGCCTCAGACACACTGAGCTTATTTTTATAGCCCTTAATTTGCTCCTTAATTACGGAGCTGATTTCTTCAGGTCTAAGATTCATAGTGGGTTACACTCCTTTTATGCAAGTCTGTGTTCCAAAAGCAAGCTCTTAAGCTCATCAAGGCTCTTCTTGACTGTTCCGTCAATAATATGACCGTCTGCGGTGATTTTAACTCCGCCGATAAGCTCGGGATTTACCTCTGTTTTCACAATAATTTGCTTATTCAAATTTGCGGAAAGCTTAGCCTTGATTTCTTCAAGCTGACTGGGCTTAAGCTCAACAGCCGACTCTACATAGGCGTTTACAATGCCCTTATAATCAAGAACCCTTTCAATAAACGCTTCGCAAATCAAGCCTAAATCTTTTTCTCTGTTTTTATTAAATATTACTGAAAGAAAGCCCAAAAGCTCAGGCTCAAGCTTTCCCTCAAAAATTCTTTCAAAAAGCTTAAATTTATCTTCCGATGATATTTTGGGATTTCTGATAAACTCTTTAACCTCGCCGTCCTTACAGAGGCAGTCGTTTACAACCGTAATCTGGTCATAATAAAGATCAACTGCATTCTTTTCTTCAGCCAGTGAAAAAAGAGCCTCGGAATAACGTGAAGCTAGCTTTGCCATTTAACATCACCCAAATCCTTAATTACATCGTTTACAAGCTGCTCCTGCTTTGCCTCTGTCAGGCTTTCCGCAACAAACTTGCCTGCAATAAGGGAGCTTACCTGTATAATTTGAAGTCTTATTTCATCTCTTGCCTTTTCCTGTTCTCTTTCAATCTGAAGCATAGCTCTCGACTTAATTTCGGCAGCCTCCTGTTTAGCGGCTTCCAAAATAGCCTGTTTGTTGGCGTTTGCCTCTTTGTTTGCTTCGTCTAAAAGAGCGGCACGCTCTGCGTGAATTTCCGCAAGCTTTTTGTTATATTCGGCAAGAGCCGCATCTGCGTCTTTAAGCTTGTTGTCGGCGTTCGAAATCTCAGAAGCTATTCTCTCACGTCTTTTCTTCATAAAGTTAAGAACAGGCTTATATAAAAGCTTGCTCAAAACAAGACAGAGAATACATGTGTTTATGAGCTGAATGCCTATATCAACAAGCAAATTTTTATCAAGCGTTAAAATAAAACTGCCCACCGATAAAAAAACACTGTACAAGGCTCAAAACCTCCTTTCGGTTTAAATTAATTTTCTGCCCGAAGGGGTTATTATGCCTTGGGAACAACAAGGTCAACAAGGGGATTTGCAAAAAGCAGAATGATTGCAACAACAAGACCGTAGATACCTGTTGTTTCGGCAACGGCTGCACCTAAAAGCATAGTTGACATAATAGTGCCTCTTGCTTCGGGCTGACGGCCTACGGCTTCAGCACCCTTACCTGCTGCGAAACCCTGACCTACACCGGGTCCGATACCTGCTATCATAGCGCAGCCTGCGCCTATAGCGGAACCCATAAGAACCAAGGCTCTCGCATTCATAATCGCCTCGGCGGAAATACCGTATTGTTCAATAATTTGAGCAAAATCCATAATAAATTGCCTCCTTAAAATAATAAAGATTAAAATCAGTTTTTAACCTGATTGTAAAAATCAGATTGCAAATAAACCTATCGGCATTTAAAGCAACAACAATTCACCGACCGCAAAAACAGACCGCTTGCAAAAACGGTGCATTTTTTGACACGACGTTAGTCGTTGTCGGCAATCTTGTCGCCTATAAACGCCATAGAAAGCATTACAAAAATGAAGGTTTGAAGACAGCCCGAAAACACATCGAAATAGATGTGAAGAAACGCAGGAACCCAAACCCTGATAACCATGGGAATTGAATAAACAAGACCCATAATAATCGTTCCGCCTAAAAGATTGCCGAATAGACGGAAGGAAAGCGAAACGGGCGTAGCAATTTCGCTTATAATGTTAAGGGGTACCAAAAACGGAACGGGTTCAAAATAGCCCTTAAAGTATCCGAGCTTACCTGTGATAATACCCATAAAGTGGATAAGAACAAAGGTAGTCAGCGCCAAAGCGGCAGTTGTTCCCAAATCGGCAGTAGGCGCACGGAAGCCTAAAAGTCCGCTTAAGTTTGAAATGAGAATAAAGGCAAACACGCCGAAAAACCAGTTTCCGAAATATCTGTATTTTTCTCCCATATTGCCTGCAACAAAGTTATCCATACTTTCGACAATCATTTCAATAAAGTTTTGAAAGCCTGTCTTAGGCACGTCCTCAAACTTGTTAAGCTTGTGTCTCACAATAAGAGCGAAAATTATAAGCCCTGCCATAATTATCCAGGTAGTTATAATAGTTTCACTTAGTCTAAAGGAGAATGAGCCCAGCTGCAGTTCAATATAATTACTGCCAAAATCCATAATGTTTCCCTCCCTTCATAAATAAAATAAATTTATATATTAACAGCAATTGCAGGGAAATGACGATTTTTTATCATTTCCTTTCGCCGCAAATATCATTTTTCCGTTTCTTTTCTTCCTGCAATCAAAGCCGCAGGCTGCAAAAGCACCAAGCCGAAAAACATTCCCAAAAGGCTGATTTGGGGAATAACGGCGGCTGCGCCCAAAACCACAAGGGTTATAAAATATCTTGCCATATACATAAGCCTTGTATAGTTTGAAGCTCCGTCCTTATCCATTTCAACGCTTTTTTCAAGGGTTTTTTCAAGCATAAAAAGCTTTATGCAGCTGAAAATATAGCCTAAGGCTATGCCCAAAGCATAAGAGCCGAAGGTCGGCGCAAGACCGAAGCCTCTGTCAAAAGGAATAACCAAAGCCCCTATTACAAAAACAGCAAGGCACAGCCCCAGCTGAATTAAACATACACTTTTATAAGTTTCCGAAAATTTCATATTAATCACTTCTTGCCTGTAATTTTTTTAATGTCCAGAGACTTCTCTTTCTTGTCTCTGCGTTCGTCCTCTTTAACGGTTTTCATACAAAATACATAAAGGCTTCTGAAAGCGGCGCCTACCCCCAAGACAGTAAATATTATAAGAAACAATACATCCGTACCCAAAAGCCCGTCCAAAAAATGGCCGAAAACAATGCAGAGCAGTATGGGCGTAAGCATAACCAA
>JAJBVU010000085.1 GCA_020859645.1 Eubacterium sp.
TCATAATCTTGTTGGCAGGCAGAAGCCCCAAAAGAAGCTTTTGACCGTTTAAGGGATAAACGGGTATAATATTATATATGCCGTAACAGACGAAGCTATAGCCTAAATTTTTCAAAAAGCTTCCCAAATTAAGATAGCCCGAACCGAAATTCAAAAGGGCAGACAATAAAATATAAAGCAGATAGCCCAAAGCAATATCAGCCAATATAGGCAGAAGAGCCGTCAGAACGCAGCCTGATTTTTTGTTTTTATAGCCGAAGGAGCTTGTTCTGACAGGCTGACCCCAGCCGTAACCGAACAAAACATAAATTATAAAGCCCAAAGGTTCAAAGTGGTTTTTGGGATTAAGAGTAACCATTCCCTGACGTTTGGGAACATCGTCGCCGAGACGGCTTGACACAAGGGCTGTCAAGAAGCCGTGAACGGTTATAACGATAATTCCGCATACTGCTCTCAGAATATAAGTGTATAAGCTGCCGAAATACAATAAAATCACCTCATCAAATAATTCTCTTAAACATCTTTTCTATTTCATATTTTGTTATTTTTATAACAGTGGGTCTGCCGTGGGGGCAGTTAAAGGGGTTTTCAAGCTTCAACAAGTCCTTAATTAGAGACGAGGCTTCAGCAAAGCTTAAGGCATGGTTTCCCTTAACAGCCGCCTTACAGCTCATAGTTGCCACCTTGTCACGTTTAAGCTCGAAGGCGTCTTTAAGGCTGCCCTCTCCCAAGCTGTCTACAATATCCAAAAAGAACACAGGGTTTGAAGTTCCGTCAAAAATAAAGGGAACGGCTTTAATTGAAACAGTGTTTTTCCCCGACATTTCCAAAACAAAGCCTGTTTTTTCAAAAAGCTCTTTGTTTTCTTCTATAATATACTTTTCTTTCATAGTCAAGGTTACAGTCACAGGCTCCAACAAAAGCTGAGAAGCCGCTTTGCCCTCTTTAAGGCTTTTAGTGAATTTTTCGTAAAGAACCTTTTCGTGGGCGGCGTGCTGGTCTATAATATAAAGCTGGTCGGACTGCTCCACAAGCCAATAGGTGTAAAACACCTGACCTATAATTTTATAGTTGGTGAAAAAGGGCTTTTTTTCGGGATATGCGGCTGCTTTTTCAGCATTGCTTTTCTTAAGCTCCTTATCCTTAATTTCGCCTATGATTTCTCTTAAGGGCTTAAACTCCTTTTCGGGAGCCGCTTCATTAAGCATCATTTTCATAGGCTCGGCGGGAGTTATGTCATATTCCGCTTTATGCTCACAAACATTAAAGGTCGGCTCGGGGGACTTAACCTCCGGTGTTTTCTCTTCAATCTTTATCTCTTCTCCCTTGACCTCTTCTGTATTCTCACCCTCAACCCTTTTTAAAATTTCTTCAAGGTCAACGGTTATTTCCTCCGCTTTGGGTGCTTTTATACCTGTAACCTGTGAAAAATTGGGCTTTTGAAGCCCCTCCTCGGGAATAAGGTTTTGAGACTTAAGGGCATTTTTAACCCCCTCGCATATAAAGTCGAAAATAAAGCCGTCATTGTTAAACCTGACCTCAAGCTTTGTGGGGTGAACATTTACGTCAACACAGCCTGAAGGCGACTTTATATTCATTATAAATACGGGAAATCTTCCGCCCATCATATAGCCCTTAAAGCCCTCTTCAGCCCCCTTTGTCAGGGGCTCGCTTTTAACATATCTTCCGTTTAAATAAAAATATTCATAGCTTCTGTTGCCCCTTGAAATTTGGGGAGCGGCAATAAAGCCGGAAAGCTGCCAGCCCTCTTTTTCAAAGCTTAAGGGAATAAAGGCTTTGACGGCGTCTCTGCCCATTATGGCAAAAGCCGCTGTTTTAAGGTCGCCTCTGCCGCTTGTCTGAATTACGGCAGTACCGTTGTTTATAAGCTTAAAGGCAATTTCGGGGTGACCTAAGGCAATTCGTGAAACAGCTTCCGCAATGTATGTTCCCTCAACGGAATTTCTCTTTAAAAACTTTTTCCTTGCCGGAGTGTTGTAGAAAAGGTTTTTGACCGTTATTGTTGTGCCGACAGGACAGCCTGTTTCCTTAATATCCTCAGCTTCACCGCCGTTTATTCTTATAAGAGTGCCGATTTCGGAGGCTTCTGTTCGGGTAGACATTTCAAGCTGAGAAACGCTTGCGATACTCGCCAAGGCTTCACCTCGAAAGCCTAAGGTTGCAATATCCAAAAGATCGTCAAAAGCGGTGAGCTTACTTGTGGCGTGACGAAGAAAAGCCTGTTTAACATCGCCCTTGTCAATTCCGCAGCCGTTATCGGAGACGGAAATAAGGCTTGTTCCTCCGTCCTTCATAGTGACAGTTATAGAAGTAGCCCCGGCATCAACTGAGTTTTCTACAAGCTCCTTTACTACCGAAGCCGGACGCTCAATAACCTCTCCTGCCGCAATTTTATTTATTAAGCTGTTGTCAAGCAAATGTATCCTATTCATATTAACTCTTCACTCTCTTTTTATACTCCGCAAGCAGCATATACGCCTGTAAAGGCGTCATATTATCCATATCCAGACCGGCTATTTCGTCAATAACCTCTAAATTTTCTTCATTAAGCTTAAGTGTCACAGGTGAAAGCTGTTCAAAATCATAGCCGCCGAAGTCCTCGGTGTCTCCGAAATCAGCCGACGCATTTTTAACAAGCTGCTTTAAAATATCTCCGGCTCGCTTTATAACCACCGCCGGAACTCCGGCTAACCTTGCTACGTGAATACCGTAGCTTTTATCCGTAGAGCCTTTGACAATTTTTCTTAAGAAAATAACGTCCTCGCCTTTTTCTTCAACAGCTACACAGTAATTTTTAACCCCCTCAACTCTGCCCTCAAGCTCCGTCAGCTCGTGATAGTGAGTGGCGAAAAGAGTTCGTGAGCCTAAAGCCCTTTTATCCGCTATGTATTCAAGAACCGCCCATGCTATGGAAAGACCGTCATAGGTAGATGTGCCTCTGCCTATTTCGTCTAAAATAAGAAGAGATTTTTCCGTTGCGTTGTTGAGAATATTGGCTACCTCACTCATTTCTATCATAAATGTGCTTTGACCTGTTGCCAAATCGTCTGAAGCCCCTACACGTGTGAAAATTCTGTCGCAAATACCTATTTCAGCCATAGACGCCGGAACAAAACTGCCTATTTGAGCCATAACCACAAGAAGAGCCGTCTGACGCATATAGGTAGACTTGCCTGCCATATTAGGACCTGTCACTATAAGAAGTCTGTTTTCACCCTCGTCAAGGAGACAGTCATTGGGTATAAAAGGCTCTTTCCCTGTCAGCTCCACAACAGGGTGCCTGCCGCCAATAATTTTGATTTCGTCGCCGTTATTTACAACAGGACGGCAGTAATCGTTTTTGTCAGCCGCTTCGCCTAAGGCACAGAGAACGTCTATTGTAGCCAAAATTTCGGCAGTGTGTGAAATTCTGCCGATTTCAGCTCCTATTTTGTCTCTTACGGAGCAGAAAATATCATATTCAAGGTCAACAACCTTTTCCTCAGCCCCTAAAATAGTTTCTTCAAGCTCCTTAAGCTCCGGGGTTATGAATCTTTCAGCCCCTACCAAAGTCTGTTTTCTTATGTACCTTTCCGGGACTAAATCCTTGTATGAATTGGTCACCTCTATAAAATAGCCGAAAACCTTATTAAATTTAATTCTCAGGTTCTTAATATCCGTCTTTTCCTTTTCCTCGGCTTCAAGACGCTTAACCCACATTGTGCCGTTGTCCTTGGCTTCTCTGAGCTTATCCACCTCGGGATCATAGCCCTTTCTTATAAGACCGCCCTCTCTTAAGGAAAAGGGTGCGTCCTCGCTGATTGCACTGCTTAAAAGCATATAAACGTCGGTCAGCTCGTCAAGGTCATCGCCTAAATTATTTATATAATCCGATGGAAAACCCCCTAAAAGGCTTTTTATATGGGGAAGGTTTTGAAGGCTTTCTTTAAGGGCGTTTAAGTCCTTTGCGTTGGCGCTTAAATAAACCACCTTTCCCATAATTCTTTCAATATCGTGAACTGTGTTTAAATATTCCCTCAGTTCTTCTCTGTCAATAACATTGTCCTTAAAGGCTTCAACGCCGTCCTGACGCTTTTTAATTTCTTCTGCGTCTATAAGGGGCTGTTCAAGCCAGCGTCTCAAAAGCCTTGCACCGACGGCTGTTTTTGTTTTGTCAAGCACCCAAAGAAGAGAGCCTTTTTTACCTCCGTCACGAAGAGATGAAGTAAGCTCCAAATTCTTCCTTGAAGAAATATCCAAAACCATATAATTGTTGTCTGAATAATTCTTGATGCTTCTTATATTGCTTAATTTATTCTTCTGTGTTTCCGTTAAATACTGCAAAAGAGCACCGCAGGCGGAAACGGAGTGTTTCTTTCCTTCAAGACCTAAGCCGCTTAAACCCAAAATTCTGAAATGGCTGCAAATTTTAAGCTCTGCTCCGTCCTTTTCAAAAGCCCATTCATAAAAAACCTCGCACTTAAGCCCGAAAATGCCCTTTATGGATTCAGTTAAGCCGTTTTCCGAATTAACAATAATCTGAGATGGGGAAAACTTGGCTATTTCATCAATAATTTTTCCGTCATTTTCTCCCTTAAACTCCGTTGTTAAAAACTCGCCTGTTGTTACGTCGCAGACTGCTAAGCCTGTGCCTTCCGAAGCGAAATAAAGGCACATTATATAGTTGTTTTTGCCCTCGTCAAGAGCCTTATCGTCAATAACAGTTCCCTGTGTGACAACTCTTATAACGTCTCTTTTAACAAGTGAGCCGGAGGCATTTTTAGGGTTTTCGGTCTGCTCACATATAGCCACCTTATAGCCCTTTGAAACAAGCTTTGAAATATAGCCGTCCGCCGAGTGAAAGGGAACGCCGCACATAGGCGCACGCTCGGGCGCACCGCAGCTTTTACCCGTCAAGGCAAGCCCTAATTCCTTAGAGCAGACCTTTGCGTCATCAAAAAACAGCTCATAAAAATCTCCCAGTCTGAAAAACAAAAGACAGTCATTATATTTTCTTTTTATGCTTAAATATTGCTCCATCATAGGAGTATAGCCTGCCATTATATTACCTCCGATTAGTGACAGCCGGAACAGCCTGAGCAATTGCCTGAGCAGCCCTCGGCGGTGTCTCCCGTAACAGTGGCTTTGATTATGTTCATAACCTGGGTCATATAGTTGTTAAACCTTGTTTCACAGGTTATAAGCTCCTTTACGATTTCGTCGTTTTCAAGTCTGTCTGCCGCTTCTCTCAGCTCTTCGTTTGCTTCCTTCAATTCTTGGTTTTTATCGCCGTTTGACATAAGGGCTTCAACACGCCTGTGCTTTGCGTTATAGTCAAAAAGTGCTTCTCTTGCTTCCATATCCTCATCAAAGGCGTTTCTTGCCTGTTCAAGCTTTTCATATAAGGGAGACGCAAGCATAATTTCTCCCAGTTCTCTTGCTTTTCTAAAAGCCTCGTCCATTTTATAAATCCTCCTGTTCGCCGTAAAGATAAAATGTTTTGCACTCTGTAACCTTTACGTTTACTATATTCCCTATTGCGTTTTTATCGCCCTTAAAGTGAATAAGGGTGTTGTCCTCAAGTCTGCCTGTCATAAGGTTTTTGTCGTGACCGGAAGGTCCCTCAGCCAAAACCTTATAGGTTTTTCCCACTTTTTCAGTGTTTATTTCGTAGATTATGGGGTTTAATGTTTCCAAAACCCTGTTAAAGTTTGCCTTAACAAGCTTAGGGTCGGGCATATCCTCTCTTTTGGCTGCCGGTGTACCCTCTCTTTTTGAATATATGAATGTGAAGGCACCCGAAAATCTCACTCTTTTAATTATATCTATTGTATCGTCAACATCATATTCCCCGGGGAAGCCCACCATTATGTCTGTGGTTATAGCAACGTTTGGAACGTATTTTTTAAGCTTTTCGGTCAGGGCAATATACCCCTCTTTGGTGTAGTGCCTGTTCATATCCTTAAGTATGTTGTCATTTCCGGCTTGGAAAGGCAGATGAATATGACAGCAGACCTTGTCCAAATCTCTCATTGCGAAAATAAGCTCATCTGACAAATCCTTGGGGTGGCTTGTCATAAATCTAATTCTTTCAATACCCTCTACATCGTTTACCATACGGAGAAGCTCCGCAAATGTAACCTTTTCGGGCAAGCCCTTTCCGTAGGAGTTTACATTTTGACCTAAGAGGGTCACCTCTTTAACTCCGTCCGCTGCAAGAGCCTTAACCTCTGCCACAATGTCCTCAGGCTTACGGCTTCTTTCTCTTCCTCTGACATAAGGCACTATGCAGTAGGAGCAAAAATTGTCGCAGCCGAACATAATATTAACGGACGCCTTAAACTTGAAATTTCGAACAGACGGCAGATTTTCAACTATTTCACCGTGTTCCTCGAAAATTTCAAAAACGGGTTTTTCGTCTTTAAGACAGCTGTATAAAAGCTCGGGCAGCTTATAAAGATTGTGTGTGCCGAAAACCAAATCAACGTAAGGATATTTGGTCTTTATGGTTTCAACAACGTGCTTTTGCTGCATCATACAGCCGCAAAGGGCTATTTTAAGCTGTTTGTTTTCTTTTTTTAGGTGTTTTAAAAGCCCTAAATTGCCGTATACCTTGTTTTCGGCATTTTCTCTGACGCAGCAGGTGTTGTAGATTATAAAATCGGCGTTGTCCTCGTTTTCGGCTTCAATATAGCCCATTTTAAGCAGCATTCCCTTAAGCTTTTCGGAGTCTCTTGCGTTCATCTGACAGCCGTAGGTGCCTACATAGGCTTTAAGGCTTTTGCCTATTTCGCTTGTTTTAAGAGATAAAATTTCACTGCATTTTTCTATAAAATACTCCTGTCTCTGAGGCTCTCTTTGAGGAGCCTCGCTGTATATGAAATTAGCTTCGTTCATAAAATAATTCCTCACAATGTTTTATTATTTCTTTCTCCAAAGACTGCCGCTAAAATGCAAGCATTTTTGCGAGAAAAATCATTTTCTCCAAGTTGCGGGAGAAAAAAGTATCAGCATAGGGAAGATTTCAAGCCTTCCCGCAAGCATATCGAAAATTATTACTATTTTGGAGAAAAATCCCCAAAAAGCAAAGTTTTGGGTGGGTCCCACAAGGTTTAAACCGGGACCTATATTGTTAAATGTGGCGGCTACTGCCGTAAAATTTGTTGTAAAGTCATAGTTTTCAAGGCTCAGAAGAAGAAGAGACACTGCAAATATAACTACGTAGCAAATAAGAAAAATGTTTGCGGAACGTATAACCTCGTGCTCTATTTTCTTTCCGTCCATTTTGACTATTTTAACGCTTCTGGGGTGAATAAGGTATGAAAGCTCCTTTTTGGCGGTTTTGAAATAAATAATAAAACGTGAAACCTTCATGCCGCCGCCTGTTGACCCTGAACAAGCCCCCAGAAACATTAGCCCTTTCATAAGCATGTTTGCATCGTGGGGCCCCAGGTCATAATCAACAGGG
>JAJBVU010000154.1 GCA_020859645.1 Eubacterium sp.
ATAACATAAAGCTGCTGATAAAACAACAAAAAGTTTTTCGAAAATAAAAAAACTTGCTTAAAAAATTTAAAAATTATTGACTATATTTTATGTTTATAGTATAATATTCGTTGGTTATTTCGGCGGTTGTTGCCGATATGAACAAATTTTTATGAAAAACCGCAGAAAATTTCTACAGCGGTTTTCGGATATTAAATTTTACTAAGGAGGAAAAAAGTAAATGTCTACAGTTGCTTTATTGGTAATTTTGGGTCTTGTAGTTATTGCCCTTTTAAACGTGGCTTTTAACTACACAAAAATCAAGGCTCAAGAAGAAGGCACAGCCGAAATGGCTGAAATGGCGGGTATCATCCGCAGCGGTGCCTCAACATTTTTAAAAACAGAGTACAGAACCATTGGTATTGTGGTTATTGTTCTCGCAATTATCCTTGCCCTTTTTATTGAGGTAACAAGCGGCATAACATTCATTTTAGGCGCACTTATGAGCAGTATCGTATGCGTTTTGGGTATGAGAAGTGCTACATATGCAAACGTTCGTACAGCCAACAAGGCAAGAAACACTCTTTCCATAGGCGAAACCGTAAAGGTTGCTCTTTGCGGCGGAAGCATAAGCGGCTTAAGCGTTCAGGCGTGCGGTATGCTTGGTCTTGTGGCAGTTCTTCTTATTTGGGGCGTTGACCACAGTGCAGAGGGTCAGGGTCTTATCGGCGGACTTCACTGCAACCCCTCAATTATGAGAATTTCAACCTATTCTTTGGGCTGCTCAATCGTTGCTATGTTCAACAGAGTTGCAGGCGGAAATTACACAAAGGCAGCGGATATTTCTTCCGACATTCTTGCTAAGCTCCGTCACGATATGCCCGAGGATGACAGCCGTGTTCCCAACGTAATCGCCGACTTCATAGGCGACAACGTAAACGATATTGCCGGCAACTGTTCAGACCTTCTTGAAAGCTTTGTTGCTACAATGTCAGCTTCTATTATGATTGCCGTTACTATTTACATCGGCAGCTCAGGCATAAGCGAATCTACATTTAATGCAACAATCATATTCCCCATAGTTTTGGCTGCCTGCGGTCTTTTAAGCTGTATCATCGGCTTAGGCTACGGCTCCCTTCACAAAATGGGCTCCAACCCCTCAAAAGAGCTTAATATGGCTACATATATTTCTTCCGGTCTTACCGTTATTTTAGGTCTTGTGGCTTGCTATGTTATTTTCGGCAAGGTTGACCTTTATGACGATTTCGCAATCGGCTGGATTTCACCTTGGGTATCAGCTGTTTTGGGTATCGTCAGCGGTGTAGCTATCGGTATGATTACAGAATACTACACAAGTACAGACTTTTCACCTACAAAGAAGTTGGCAGAGCTTGCAACTGAGGGCGAAGCCTTCGTTATCACAAAGGGCGACGCTATCGGCTCACGTTCCTGCTTGTTCCCCATTCTTTTCATAGGTGTATCACTTTTCATTTCAGGTAAAATCTGCGGTTCCTACGGTATCGCTATCTCAGCTTTGGGTATGCTTTCATTCGTAGGCGCAACAGTTTCAATCGACGCTTTCGGTCCCATCGCCGACAATGCAGGCGGTATTGCAGAAAGCTGTCACCTTCCTTCAAACGTAAGAACTATCACAGACAAGCTTGACGCAGTAGGAAACACAACAGCGGCTATCGGCAAGGGCTTCGCTATCGGCTCAGCAGCCTTCGCAACAGTTTCTCTTATTGTAGCTTATGTAGGAAACTACACAGAAGCAGGCGTTGAGCCTGTTCTCAATATGGCTTCATTCGTAGTTGTTGCCGGCGGCGTTATCGGCGGCGCACTTGTTGAATATTTCTCAGCTGTTCTTACAGACAACACAATCGACTCCGCAAGAATTATGGCTGACGAAGGCGACAAGCAGCTTTCAGTTCCCGGCGTTCTTGAAGGAAAGGTTAAGCCCGACTATAACAAGCTTATCGAAATGGCAGCTAAGGAAGCTCTCAGAAAGATGCTTATGCCTTCTGTTTTAGCTATTCTTATTCCTATCGTAGGCGGCTTCCTGTTCGGCGCTGAATTCGTAGGCGGCTTGCTTGTTGGTGCTACAATCTGCGCTATTCCCAGAGCTATATTTATGGGTAACTCAGGCGGCGCATTCGACAACGCTAAGAAGTATATCGAGGGCGGCTTCCTTAAGGGTCACGGAAAAGGCTCAGCTGCTCATAAGGCTTCAGTAACAGGCGACACAGTGGGCGACACAAGAAAGGACGTTGTCGGCGTTGCTCTCGACATTTTCATCAAGATGATGTCTACTGTTGCAAATACTCTTGCAAGCGTATTCGCCACAATCAGAATTATCAAATAATAAATATTATTTATATCATAAGAAAAGCCGTTCCCGGTCGGAGCGGCTTTTTTAATGTGCGATTTTTTTAAAAGGCGAAAAGCAGTTTTACTAAATGGAAACACCCCCACCTCTCAGTCAGCTTCGCTGACAGTGAGAACCCGAAAGAATTAGGGTGTCTATGCTGTAGGTAATAAAATACATTACGCATTAACACCCGAACGACATCGGGCGACGCAAGTCGCTTTTGCCAAAGGCAAAAGTTCTGAACGCCCTCAAGGGGAGCCTTTACGATGTGATTAAATAGGATAAACCCCTTCTTCAACCTTGGCAAGATCGGGATCTATGCCGTATTTCTGAGCTTGACGGAATTTGAAATAGTCCTGTGCTACCTGAGGGAAGAGAACATAGCTTAAAACGTCCTCGTCCTGTTCCTTAAAGTCCTTAATAGCCTTTTCCGCTGCGGGAAGCTCAGGCTTTAAAAGATCGGCAGGACGGCAGGTTACGGGCTCTTCGTCCCCTATAATTTTCTCTCTTATTTTCTTAGAAATGGGAACGGGTGTTCTTCCGTACATACCTCTGACAAGATCCTTTGTTTCCTTAGGCGTCATTTTATAGCGTTCGCCCATAATTACGTTAAGAACAGCCTGTGTGCCTACGATTTGGCTTGAGGGAGTAACAAGAGGAGGATAGCCTAAATCCGCTCTTACTCTGGGGATTTCCTCCAAAACCTCTCTGTATTTATCCTCAGCTCCGGCTGTTTTAAGCTGACTTACAAGGTTCGAAAGCATACCGCCGGGAACCTGATAAATAAGAGTTGCTATATCAACAGAAAGAACCTTTGTGCTTAAAAGACCGCTTTGAAGAGCCTTTTCCCTTATGGGAAGGAAGTAGTCTGAAATACTCTTAAGAAGGTGTTCGTCCAGACCTGTGTCGTATTTTGTCCCCTTTAAAACGGCGTTCATAACCTCTGTAGAAGGCTGAGACGTACCCATTGAGAAGGGGCTCATATCTGTATCTATAATGTCTGCGCCGGCTTCAATGGCTTTAAGATAGGTCATAGAAGCCGCCCCGCTTGTGTAGTGGCTGTGGATTTCAAGAGGAAGGTCAACCTTCTTTTTAATTGCCTTTACAAGGTCATAGGCAGCCGAGGGCAGAAGAAGCCCCGCCATATCCTTAATACAAATAGAGTCTGCGCCTATATTGGCGAATTTCTTAGCAAGGTCAACAAAATATTCCTCAGTGTGAACATCGCTTAATGTAAAGGAAATTGCAAGCTGGGCGTGTCCCCCTGCCTTCTTGCACGCCTTAACGGCTGTTTCAAGATTTCTGACGTCGTTAAGAGCATCGAAAATACGAATTATGTCAATACCGTTTTCAATACTCTTTTTAACGAACATTTCAACAACGTCATCTGCATAGTGGCGGTAGCCCAAAATGTTCTGACCTCTTAAGAGCATTTGAAGCTTTGTATTGGGGGCAGCCTTGCGGATTGCACGAAGCCTGTCCCATGGATCCTCCTTTAAATATCTCAAACATGAGTCATAGGTTGCTCCGCCCCAAACCTCCATAGCTCCGAAGCCGACCTTGTCCATTTCGCCTATAATAGGCAGCATTTCCGCTGTGGAAAGCCTTGTTGCTATAAGTGACTGCTGACCGTCACGAAGTGTGCAGTCGCAGATTTTAACTTTATTCTTCATAACAAATAAGATCTCCTTTAAACAAAAATCTTCTTTCTGATTTTTAACCAAATAGATAAATAAATATACCCGAAGCTACGGCAGAGCCTATAACCCCTGCCACGTTGGGGCCCATTGCGTGCATAAGCAAATAGTTTGAGGGGTTTTCCTCCTTGCCTACGTTTTGGGCTACTCTTGCCGCCATAGGAACAGCCGATACACCGGCAGCGCCTATAAGGGGGTTAATCTTCCAGCCCGAAAGTCTGCACATAAGCTTGCCTAAAAGCACGCCCCCTGCTGTGGAAACCATAAATGCACCGAGGCCCAAAACCAAAACCTTCAGCGTATCAACGGTTAAGAAGGTTGCGGCGTTTGTGGTTGCACCTACGGAAATACCTATAAAGAGGCTTAATATGTACATAAGAGCCTCTGAGGCGTGTGTGGCGATTTTTTCAGTAACTCCGCAGACCTTAAGAAGGTTGCCCAGCATAAGCATACCTATAAGGGAAGCTGTGGAGGGAAGTATAAGTATAACCACTATGGAAACCATAATGGGGAAAATTATTTTTTCTGTTTTTGAAACAGGGCGAAGCTGCTCCATTTTTACAGCCCTTTCCTTTTTGGTGGTTAAAAGCTTCATTATAGGGGGCTGAATTATGGGGATAAGCGCCATATAAGAATAGGCGGCTACCGCTACTGTTGAAAGAATGTGGGGTGCAAGCTTAGTTGTGGTAAAAATTGCCGTGGGGCCGTCTGCACCGCCGATAATACCGATTGAAGCGGCTTCTTCGGGGGTCATACCCAAAGCCAAAGCCCCTAAAAAGGCTATAAATATACCTAACTGCGCCGCTGCGCCTAAAATAAGGCTTTTGGGGTTTGCAATAAGAGGACCGAAGTCGGTCATAACCCCTACCCCCAAAAATATAAGGGGAGGAAAAAGTCCCAAAGCGTCTCCCTGATAAATATACCACAAAAGACCGCCGTTTTCGCCGCCTTCAGGGGCATTCATAAGCCCTGCTCCGGGAAGGTTTGCAAGGAGCATACCGAAGGCAATAGGCAAAAGCAGCAAAGGCTCATATTTTTTGACAATAGCCAGATACATAAAGAACAGGGCAACGGCAATCATAATTATATATTTATAGCCGTCTCCGTCGAAAAACAGGAGTATGCCCGAGTCTGCTATAAGCCCTGAGAAAATTTCAATAAGGCTTGTTATAAATGACATAATGCTACCTCCGTTTCAACTTAACTAACGGTGATTAAAACATCGTCGGAGCCTACCGACTGACCCTTGGAAACCGCAATTGACGAAACTGTTCCGCCAACGGGTGTAACGATTTCGTTTTCCATTTTCATAGCTTCCAAAATTACCACTGTATCATTTGCGGCTACCTTTTGACCTACGGCAACCTTAATATCCAAAATATTTCCGGGCATAGGAGCCTTTACGGGTGTTCCGCTTGCTGCTGCAGGAGCGGGAGCCGGTGCGGGAGCTGCTGCGGCAGGTGCAGGTGTGGGAGCAGGCGCAGGTGCTGCTGCGGCAGGAGCTGCTGAGGGTGCCTGACCGGGTGCAAGCTCTTCAACCGTAACGTCATAAGCCGTTCCGTTTACTGTTACTCTGAAATTTTTTAAATTACTCATAATTATTTGCCTCCTATATTATAAAGCAGTTGGGTGCTGACGCTGTTCGTTTAAGGCTTCCGCCTGCCAGTTGTTGGAACGTCTGAAGGATCTTACCACAAGCCTGTCTGTGGAAGTGTTAAGGCTTGCGGCGATAGCTGCCGTAATTGCGGCAACAAGCTCCTTATCGTCTGTTTTAGGCTCTTCCTGTATAACAACAGGCTCAGGCTCAGGTGCGGAAACGGGTATAGTCTCCGGCTTTGTTTTCTTTCTTAAAATAACCTTTTCGTCCTTATGCTCTGCGAAATAAATAATCTTAGAGGTTATCCAAATGCAGACGGAAATTATTGAAAGAATTAAAAGAACCGTTAATATGCCCGTTGCGGCTATAACAATACCCTGATAAAAGGAAAAGTCAGCCGTATTCATAGATAAAAGTGTTAAGCGCATAATATCAACCTTCCCTTAAATACAATCGTGTTTTTTGGCAACGGTCTGTGTTCTCTTTGTATAAAGCATTTCAAGAGCCGCAATAACTCTCTTTCTTGTTGCAGAGGGAACGATTATATCGTCAATAAAGCCCTTTTCCGCCGAGTTATAAGCCGAAGCTGCTGTTTCATAGGTTTCCTCAGTGTATTTATGCATAATCTTAACATAGCCTGTCTGGTTAAGAAGAGAAATCTCAGCTGTAGGCCATGCAAGAACAATGTCTGCGCCAATATATTTGGAGTTCATAAGCAAAAATCCGCTGCCTATGCCGTTTCTCACAACTACGTTAATTCTGGGAATAGTTGACTCCGCAAGCTCCGAAAGAAGTCTTGCGGCGGAAACCATAAGAAGGTTTTGATTTTCGATTGAAACCTTGTCATATTCCGCAATATCCGTTAAGCTGATTAAGGGAATGTTGAAGGCATCGCAAAGCTTTACAAAGCGTGCCGCCTTTTGTGTTCCGTTAATGCCTACAGAGCCATTGTTTGCCATAACTCCCACAGTATAGCCGTTAAGCTTTAAAAGTGCGCAAATCATACAGGTTCCGTAACGGGGCTGAAGCTCAAAATAATTATAGTCATCTGCCAATGAGCTTATAAGATAGTGCATATCTATGGGAGATGTGCTGTCTGCAATAAGATCGTTTAAGGCAGGATCCTCTCTGTTTATGTCGGCTGTGGGCATATCAAACGCCATTTCAAGGTTGTTTGAAGGCAGAAGGTCAACTATTTTAGCCGCCGCTTCAAGACACTCTTCCTCTGTTTTATAGCTTCTGTGAACAAGACCCGTTCTTGTGGCATGTGCCTCGCCTGAGCAGTAATCGTTGAAGTTTAAGCCTACGTCGTCTGCGCCCTTTAAAACATTGGGGCTTCTCAAAAACAGGTTTGCGTCCTGTTCCTTCATTATTCTTATGTCTGAAAGCATGGGTATGTAGGCGGCTATGCCTAAGCACTGACCCAAAACAATTGAAATCTGGGGAACAAGACCGCTGGCTTTGGCTACCTTTTTAAACAAAAGACCGTAAGCCGCCAAATCATTCTGACCGTCTTTAACCTCAATTCCGGCTGAATCCATAATACCTACTATAGGTGCGCCCATACTTGTAGCCTTGTCATAAATGTCGGCTACCTTGTCGGCGTGCTTTTTGTTTACAGCGCCTTCCTGTGAATAAGCGAAACAAAGCTTTCCGTTAATTGAGCCGTAGCCCGTTATTACGTGGGCGTCCTTAGTAAAGGTTTCAAGCTCCACAAAGCTGTTTTCGTCAAATAATTTTTCAAGTCTGACCCTTGCAGGAGATGAGGGAGCAGACTTAAGCTGCATCAATTCTTCGATTTTACCTGCCGTATCCATTTTATAC
>JAJBVU010000234.1 GCA_020859645.1 Eubacterium sp.
TGCCAAAACCGCAGGAATAAAAAAGTCGCTTTTATATTATTATTTTAATATAAAGTAAGATATTTATATAGGGCTGACGGAAGAGAGCCTTAAAAGAATTATGAAGTCTGTTCCGGAAGCCAGAAAAGCAGGTTTGGAAATATCCTTTGAAATAATTTACAACAGTATTAAGGAAGAAAAGGACGTTTTGGTTATTGCCCTTTTGGACGTTCTTGTAGATGACAGCAAAACAAACGTGCTTATGGAGCTTGCCAAAAATTGCTTTGATAATATATATCCCGAAAAAGAAACCGACCCGGAGGATAAATATTTAAGGCTTATGTTTATTTTAAGAGCCATAGACTTTTACGCCGTTATCGGCAAGGCGGAAAGCTATTTTGACATTCCTTTTGAAACTGCGGAAAAAATTCACAGGGAAGATTTATTCCGGCTTTATAAAAAAATCTATAAGAAAGGGGTTTGATGATTATGAAAAAAATAATTCCTCTGATTTTAATTTCTGCTTTATTATTAGCTGCCTGCGGTGAAAGTACGGCGTCTGAAAGCTCGCCAACGGTGGTTGCCGCTGAAATGTCCGAAAGTTCGGGCTATACGGAAAGCTTAAGCTATACGGGCTATGCCGCAGCGGATGAAACAAAAAATTTCTCTTTTCTTCTTTCGGGAAAAATCTCCGAGGTGTGTGTTGAAAAGGGAGAAGCTGTTAAAGCAGGTCAGGTTTTGGCTAAGCTTGACACAGAAAGCGTACAGCTTGCCATAGACACTGCCAACGACAACATCCGCCTTGCGGAAAACCAAATTTCACAGGTAAACACAAACATAGCGGTTCAAAAGCTTACACTTGAAAAGACACAAATAGGCATTGACGCAGAAAAGCTGACACTTAAGAAAATTCAGGATTCATACAACAGCCAAATAAACACAATTATGACAAACTACAACAGTGTTAAGGCTGACTATGACAGGGCTAAGGAGCTTTATGAAAACGGCTATATAAGCGAGACAGATTTTGAGGACGCACAGTATGCTCTTGACACAGTGACGGAAACCCTGAATACGGCAAAATCCAATATGGAAAACGATGTAGGGCTTGAAGAAAAGTCAATCGAAAGTATGGAAAACGATTATAAGCTTCAGGAACAGGCTGTCAAAAACTCCGAGGATCAGCTTTCGGCAGCTCAAATTTCTTTAAGTCAGGCTAAAACAGCCCTTGAAAGCGCAAATAAAAACCTTACTGATTCAACCCTTTATTCCACAGTTGACGGCTATGTTACGGCGGTGGTTTTAAAGGCGGGAGAGGTCACAAGCGCAGGAACTCCCGTTGTGTGCGTAAAATCAGGGGATCAGGTTATAAACGTAGGCGTGGGAACGGCGGATTATCCCAAGCTTTCGACAGGTATGAAGGCGGAGGTCAGCTATAACGGCGACACCTACGAGGCGTCAATTACAAACATAGCCCTTTATCCCGACGAAACAACCAGAACCTATAATGTAGAGATTACTCCCCAAAACTGCAACGTGGCAATGGGTACACTGGTTAATGTTCAAATTCCCATAGGTGAGTCCGAAGGGTGCTTTATTCCCATAAGCTCTGTTTTTAACTCAGGCGGTGTTGACTATGTTTATGTTTTGGAGGAGGACGGCTACGGCTATTACCGCACTGTCAGAACCGAGGTTATTTTGGGAACGTTAAACAGCGACAAAATCTTAGCTGAAAACCTTGAAACGGGGGTTTATGTGGTAACTGACGGAGTAACTGACATATATGACAATCAGCAGGTCAGCATAAAAGAAGGTGTAGCTTATGAATAAAAAAGACCCTATTTTTATGGCGGTGGACAAACGGCGAGTTACTATATTCGTGGTTATACTTGTATTCCTTGCCGGAGCAGTCTGTTATAACAGTCTGCCCAAACAGCAGTACCCCGTTGTAACTCTGCCTATGGTTATTATAAGTGCGGTTTACCCCGGTGCAAGCGCCGAGGATATGGAAGAGCTTGTAACCTCGAAGCTTGAGGATATTTGTATGGCTGCCGACGGCTTTGACTATGTGGCAAGTGAATCATATAACAGCGCAAGCGTTATAAAAATGTATTTCGATCAGGATTTAAACGAAGAGGAAATGACGCAGGTTCAGGACGATTTGCGTAAGGATATTGAAAACGCAGACCTGCCGGACGGCGTCACAAGCGTAACCTTCAGCGATGACATTTTCGACACAGCCGGGCTTATACTTGCCTTTACCGGTGACGGAATTTCAAACAGAGAGCTTAAGCAAAGGGCTGAGGAGCTTAAAACCCGTCTTTTGGAAATGCAGGGGGTAAGCGATGTTCAGATTGAGGGTGATTTGGAACAGCAGGTCAAGGTCACGGTAGACAGCGCAAAGGCAAACCATTTGGGTGTAACACTTACTAACCTTGCGGCTATGATTTCAGCCCAAAACAGCACTGTTCCCGTAGGGACGCTGGAGTTTGAAGGCGATGAAATAAATGTAAACACATCGGGAAAGCTTGACAGCCTTGAGGAAATAGAGAATATAATCGTTTCCGTTGACGCAAGTTCAGGGGCTGTAGTTAAGCTTTCGGACATAGCCGACGTTGAAATGGGTGTTGACGATGACAGCAAGAGATATTCCTTTAACGGAGAGGACGCTGTTATTTTAAGCCTTTTCTTTGCGGACGGCGAAAATGTTCTTGACATAGGGGCAGATGTAGAGAAAGAAATCGAGGACTTCAGAACCACTCTTTCAGACGGCATAAATATGGAAAGCGTTATTTGGCTGCCGGACGATGTCAGCGACTCCGTTAATGACTTTCTTTTAAACCTTATTGAAAGCGTTATAATCGTTTTGGCAGTGGTTATGATAATGATGAGCATAAGAAACGGGGCAATCGTTTCCGTAATTATTCCCCTTGTGATTTTTGCTTCATTTATATGTATGCAGGTTTTGGGGGTTGAAATAAACTTTATTTCCCTTGCGTCATTAATTCTTACCTTGGGTATGCTTGTTTCAAATGCCATTGTGGTCAGCGACGCCATTCAGGTGAGAATTGATAATGACGAGGAAAGAATGTCAGCCTGTGTAAACGGCACAAAAGAGGTGGCTCTGCCTGTTTTGACCTCAACCCTGACAACAGTCATAATTTACAGCATTTTCTATATGCTGCCGGGGTCAATGAGGGAGTTTGCCTTTCCCCTGCCTACAATAGTTATTTCGGCTCTTACCTGTTCATATATAGCTGCCCTTTTTGTAACTCCGGCAATGTGCTATATATTTATGAAGAAAACAAGTGAAAAAAAGGCTTCAAAAGAGGGCTTAAAGGGCTTCTTTAAAAAGCTTCTTATTATATGCCTTGATCATAAGGCTGTAACCTTTATTGCTTCCGGTCTTTGCGTAGCTGCGGCAATAGCTCTGCTGGCAAGTCTCGATATGGAGCTTATTCCCGTATCGGACAAGGAAATTTTGGATATTGATGTAACAGCCTATAACTATTACGATATAAGAAAAACAGAGGAGGTTATGGAGCAGATAGAGGAGATTTTACAGGAAGAACCTGAAAACGCAGGCTATCTCGCTTCAACGGGAGGTCACGTGCCCAAATATGATTTCGGAACACAGCCTGCAACGGACTCCGTAAACAAGGGCAGCGTTATTTATAACATAGACCTTAAACAGGGAGGACGATTTAAAACAAAGGCGGAATACTGCGATTATTTGCAGAGTGTTATTGACGAGAACATAACCGGAGCTAAAATAATAGTTTCGGAGCTTGCCATAGTTCCGGCGAAAACAAGCCCTGTCAGCGTGACCTTCTACGGCGGAACGACGGAAAAGCTTAACGAAGTGGGCAATGAAGCCGCAAAAATTCTCGAAAACATTGACGGAACAACAAGCGTTCACACAGACAGAAAATATTCAACCTATAATTATTATATAGATATGAATAATGACGAGCTGAACACCTGCGGCTTAACGAAGTCTCAGGTTCAGTATGAGCTTTATTACGCCATAATGGGCGGCGAAGCCACTACATACAGGAAAAACGGAGAGGAATATCCTGTTGTTGTGAAAAGCAACATAAGCAATACGGCGGATCTCAGAGATTATCAATTTGTGTCGTCAACAACAGGGGGAAGCTATAAGCTGAGCCAGTTTGCGGACGTAGGGGTAGACAGCGAAAACAGCATTATTTCACGATATAACGGAGAAAGAAGCATAACCGTGGGCTGTTATAACAAAAACGGAAAAAGCACAGTGGAAATTGCCAACGCCTTAAAAGCCGAAATAGATAAGCTCGACACAACGGGGCTTAAGGTAAAATTTCAGGGCGACCTTGATACATTTAATACTGCTATGGCGGCTCTTGTTTTAGGTGCGGTTTTAGGCTCATTTATAATTCTTTTCGTGCTTTTCGTACAGTTCTACTCATTTAAGAGGGTTTTCATAGTTCTTATGAGCGTTCCCTTTGCTGTCATAGGCTCTGCAATAGGTCTTTGGGCTACAAACCAAAACCTGTCTATGTTTGCGGCAATAGGTATGATAAGCCTTATAGGGGTTGTTGTAAACAACGCTATCGTACTTTTGGACTATATCGACAGCAGACTTAAGGAAAATGACGATATAGACACAGCCTGTGTTAATGCCGTAGATATGAGATTCAGACCTATTCTTTTAAGCACAGCCACAACGGTTTTGGGGCTTTTCCCCCTTGCCTTGTTCGGAAACGTAATCTTTAAAGGGCTTTCAATAGCCTTTATGTCGGGACTTACTACGTCGCTGGTATTTACACTGGTTATTATCCCAACAATCTGCTCTGCTTTGCTTAAGGATAAAAAGTAACAAAAAATATTTTACAAGCTGCTGCAAAACAAATAAAAGCCTGTTTTGCCGCAGCTTTTTTATGCAAAAAAATAAGACAGGCTTTAAAGTAATAAAACCTGTCTTAGGATTGTTTTTAATTATGCAATTAAATATTTACAAAACCTTTTCCAAAAATGACTTTGTTCTTTCGTTTTGGGGATTGCCGAAAATTTGGTCGGGAGTCCCCTCTTCTACTATATAGCCGCCGTCCAAAAAGAGAACTCTGTCGGCTACCTCTCTTGCAAAGCCCATTTCGTGAGTTACCACAATCATGGTCATACCCTCTGCGGCAAGCTCCTTCATAACATCAAGAACCTCCCCTACCATTTCCGGGTCAAGAGCCGATGTAGGCTCGTCAAAAAGCATAATATCCGGCTCCATACACAGGGCTCTGGCGATAGCCACTCTCTGCTGCTGACCGCCCGAAAGCTGAACGGGATATTGATCTCTCTTATCCGCAAGCCCTACTCTCTTCAAAAGCTCCATACCCTTTGCTTCAGCCTGACTTTTATTAAATTTTTTTCTGTCCACAGGGGCAAGCATTATGTTTTTAATAACGGAAAGATGAGGGAAAAGATTAAACTGCTGAAAAACCATTCCTATATTTTCTCTGACCTTGTTTATGTTCACCTTTTTGTCTGTGAGACAGCTGCCGTCAACAACAATAGTGCCTTCGGTAGGGTCTTCCAAACGGTTTATACATCTTAAAAATGTGCTTTTGCCCGAGCCCGAGGGGCCTATAAGGCAAACTACCTCTCCCTCTTCAACGGAAAGGTCTACCCCTTTGAGAACCTCCAGCTTTCCGAATTTCTTTTTAAGTCCTTTAACTTCTACCTTTGCCAACTGAAAGCCTCCTCTCGATATACTGCGAAACCTTTGACAGCACATAACACATTACGAAATAATAAACGCCTACCATAAGCCAAATATTAAAGGACTGATAGGTTCTGGCGATAATCTGTTTTCCCTGCATAGTAAGCTCCATAAGACCTATACATGAAATAATTGATGTATCCTTAAGGGTTATAATAAACTGGTTTACAACCGAGGGAATTACGATTTTAAATGCCTGGGGAAGAATAACCTTCTGCATAGATGTGGCGTAGGTCATACCCAAGCTTCGTGCCGCTTCCATCTGACCATGGTTTACAGCCTGAATACCCCCTCTGAATATTTCGGAAAGATATGCCCCGGCGTTTAAGCTCAGGGAAATAACACCGGCTACATAGGCTGTCATTCTTATGTTCAAAAACTGTGTTACGCCGAAATATATAAAGAAAACCTGAACCAATATAGGCGTTCCTCTGATAAGGGCTATGTACACATATGATATATATTTAAAATATTTATTCATACCCAAAAGGCATGATACAAGTCCCAAAACCACCGAAAAGGGCAGCGTTATAACAGTAAGCTTCAGTGTCAGAAGCGCACCGCTTGAAAGAACGGGCAAAGCCTCCCAAAGAAGTTCCAAAAATCGTTCCATTCTTATCTCCTTTCTAAAGAAAAAGCATAAAAAGCCTTTCCTCTTTAAAGCAAAAGACCGCTGATTAACCTGCTGAATCAACAGATTAATCAGCGGTTTTTTAATAAAAGGCGCCCTTGCAAAAATCAAACGACATCGTCTGATAAGCCAAAGGCGCCCAACTTTCAAATGTTAATTATAATTATTCTTCGGCAATATAAGTTGCTAAAATTTCGTCATATGTTCCGTCAGCCTGAATGTTTGCAAGACCTGCGTTGAACATTTCAAGAAGCTCGGCATTTTCGCCCTTAGGAACAGCAAAGCCGTAGCTTGAACCCTGTTCTTTCTCGGTTACTGTCTTAAGCTCAAGACCCTGAACGATAGCATAGCCCAAAACGGGGTAGTCTTCGAAGCAAGCTGCACTGTTGCCTGCAACAACGTCCTCATACATCATAGCTGAGTCAGCGAATGTAACAAGCTCGAAGCCGTATTCATCGGCGATAGATTCAGCAAAGGATGAACCCTCTGTGCCCTGCTTAACGGCTACCTTCTGACCTGCAAGATCCTCATAGCCTGTAATATCGGAGTCTGCTGCAACGCCCATAATTACGCCTGAATCGAAGTAAGGCTCTGAGAAGTCAAAGCTTTCTTTTCTTGCTTCTGTAATAGACATACCTGCGATAACGCCGTCAACCTGTCTTGACTCAAGTGCCTGAACAGCTGCGTCAAAGCCGAGAACGTTAATCTCATATTCGAAGCCCTGGTCAGCAGCTATAGCAGCCAAAAGATCCATATCTATACCGATTTGATTGCCGCTTGCATCCTGAAATTCAAAGGGAGCAAAGGTTGTGTCTGTTCCGATAATATAAACCTTGCCTTCTGTATCATCGCTTTCTTCAGCTGCTTCTTCGACTTCAGCTTCAGCCTCTGCTGTTTCGTCAACGGCTGTGCTCTCGCTGCTTCCGCAAGCTGCAAGGCTTAAAACCATAGCGCCTGCCAAAACGGCACATAAAAATCTCTTCATTAGTGTTTCCTCCTTCGTAAAATAAAAAAGATATAAAAATTAAATTGTGTATTTTGGGAAAAGCCTGTCCAAACTCACTACTTTTCTCATATC